>NZ_JBSFWJ010000041.1:0-57153 GCF_053592695.1 Saccharopolyspora sp. NPDC002578
GAGGGAAAAAGCTGTCCTCGCGAGAGACCGACTGAGAACCCGCCGGTGGTCGGCTTTGTGACGTGGGCTATTCGCTGCGCGAATACAGGCACGGCCTACGGCCGCAAAGCAGGCTGGCTTCGCCGCCCACTGCACGGCTTCGCCGCGGGGCACGGCCTTTGGCCGCGAAGCAGGCGGGGCTCTCGCCCGCCCGAGGCACGGCCTTCGGCCGCAGGGCCACGGCCTTCGGCCGTACGGGGTGGGCTTTGGTTCGGGGGCTTTGCTTGCTTTTGTGGGCTTTGCTGGTGGTCCTGCTGTGGTCTGCCGGTGCTTGTCGGGGCGGGTCAGACTTTGAGGCCGAGCCAGTTGGTGAAGTGGGCGATGCTGTCGGATTTGCGGCGTTCGGCCATGGCGATGGCTCGGGCCGTTTCGCGGACCTGCGGGTGGTAGCGGGTCTGCTGCGGGGCGACGCGGCGCGCGTTGCTCAGGGCGCGCAGTGCGTTGGTGTGATCGTTGACGATCACCCAGGCTCGGGCGACGTCCTGCCAGTGGTGGCCGACCCGGTTGGCCCGCATGTCGTCGGGCAGTTGCAGCTCGGAGCCGTCGCGCGCCGCCTTGCCGGGATCACCGCCCTCCAGCGAGACGGCCACGTCGTGGATCTCCACGTTGCCGGGACCGAAGTTCGTGTCGTAGGCGGTGGAGGACCGGCCGAGGCGTCGGCCGATCACCCGCGCCTCCGCGATGTGCTCGCGGGCGCGGTCCAGCTCGCAATCGCGCGCGGAGATCATCGCGCCGCGCAGGTGCGCCGATCCGCGCAGCGCCAGCACCTCCTCACTGTCCGGTCTGGACTCCAACAGGTCCAGCGAGTGCTGCACCAGACGGGTGCTGGTGTCGTACGCCGCGCACGACATCAGGATCAGCGCGCGGTGTTGCACAGCGTGAGCGGCCAACAGCGGATCATCGCTACGCTCCGCAGCAAGTTCCATCAGGTCCACGGCCTGTGTCGCAAGTGGAATCCACCCGAACCGGTAGACCAGTTGCGCTGTGTTGCCATAAGCCTGCGCGAGGTGCCGATACCCCCGTTCGCGACCGGAGTCGGTGCTCGCCTGGTGGATGGCGCCGGCCATCCTGCGCAGCAACGACGGCGTCATCTCGATCGCCTGCCGGGCGCGGTCGGAGTGCCGGAGCTCCCGCGCCTTGCCCAGGTCGGCTTCGAGCTCCTCGGGCGAGCCGGGATCCAGCGGGAGCGCGTAGCGGCCTTCGGCGAACAGCGTGCGCAGTTCGGTCATCCCCGGTGGCACGCCACCGTCGTCGTCGAGCGTGCCGCGGTAGGGCTGGCCGTAGAGCTCTTCGGCCTCTATGCCCAGCGCACGGGCCACGGCCGCGACGAACGCGGGCGATCCGGGTTCACGTCCCTGTTCGACCGCTCGGAGCATGCTGATGCTGTAATTGGCCCGCTGGGCTAGGGCCTGCTGGTTGAGTCCGGCGACTTTGCGGGCCATCGCGACGCGGTCACCGAGGGCCAGTCCCTGTTCGGGCCGTGGCACGGGACTCCTTCCACGTGGGGCCATGAGACCACCAGACTAGGTGACACACGTTGGAGTGAGCACCTTATTGCTGCACTGTCACATAGCTGTCACTCCATAGTGCAGCACGGTCGTAACTTGACAGGACAAGCGCTCACCCACCGCGAGCTAGTCAGGTGAGAGACATGCCTGCTTTTCACGACTGCCAACCCGAACCCGGAACGGTGGCACTTCCCGAGATGGTCGACGCCGACCACGGGCGCCCGCCGCCCGAACCCACCGTGCTCAACGTCCGCTACCGCGCCGGAATCGTCGGCGAACGCGCTCGTGTCGTGCACGCCGCGACCTGGACGCCGCGCGACGTGCTGATCACGTTGTGCGGGATGCCGCTGGATCCCTCGCTCGTCGAGGAATCCACGGGCATGCCGTGCATGCGCTGCATCCGGATCGCCGCCCGGCGCGCACGTCCGGACGACCCCGACCAGCGCGGCATCGACGGCGGCTGAGCGAACTCCGCGCGACCCGCCCGACCGCACCTGGTTCCGTGATCGATTCGCGACCCTCCGATGCCCTTCCTGCGGCATCCTTCGAGGGAACATCGTTGATCGCGAAGAGGTGCGGATTGGGCGAGCAGGACTGGATCCCGGCTGACGTCGACATCACCAAGCCGAGCGCGGCACGGGTCTACGACGTGCTCCTCGGCGGTGGCCACAACTTCGAATCGGACCGCCGGTTCGCCCGCGAGGCCGAGCGGATCTTCCCCGGCATCGCCGCGTCCAGCCGCATCAACCGCGAATTCCTGCGCCGCGCCGTGCTGCACGCGATGGAGTCCGGGGTGCGGCAGTTCCTCGACATCGGCTCCGGCATTCCCACCGTCGGCAACGTGCACGAGATCGTGCACGAGCTCGACCCGTCCTGCCCCGTGGTCTACGTCGACTACGAATCCGTCGCCGTGGCGCACAGCCGGCTGCTGCTCGACGACGACGCGCACGCGACGATCGTGCAGGCCGACGCGCGCCGGCCGGACGTGATCCTGGGACATCCCGACACGCGGCGGCTGCTGGACTTCGACCAGCCGGTGATGCTGCTGATGCTGGCCCTGCTGCACTTCATCCCGGACGAGGACCACCCGGCCGAGCTCGTCGCGCGCTACCGGCGGGCCTTGGCCCCCGGCAGCATGCTCGCGATCAGCCACGCCGCCGACGAGGCCCGCCCCGAGGAGCTCGCCCAGCTGACGGCGCTGTTCGCCACCAGCACCAATCCCGCCACGCCGCGCCCGTCGCGGTGGATCGCCGACCTGTTCGGCGACTTCGAGATGGTCGAGCCGGGAGCCGGTTTCGTCTCGGAGTGGCGCCCCGACGAACGCCTCGACGAGGATGCCGTCGACTCCCTGGTCTACGGCGGCGTGGGCGTGCTCCGCTGAACGGCGAACCGCGACCGATCGCCGAGTCCGGCGCGCGAGCAGCGGCCCGGACCGGCACCGGCCGTTGCGCCGTTCGCCCGAAGCCCGCCTCGGTCCGGATGGACGAACGGGTCGCGTTGCCACATTTCCCGTGGTGAGGCCGGTCGCACACCTGATTGACGGGGATGCGAGCATTCCGCGAACCGCATCGACGAAAGGTGGGTCACGTGCAGGTGCTCTGGGGCGCAGCGGGCATGGTGGTGCTCTTGCTGATCGCTTTCGCGTTGTCCACCGATCGTCGGGCCATCCGGCCGCGCACCGTGTTCGGGGCGTTGGCGATCCAGCTGGTGTTCGCCTTCATCGTGCTGCGGTGGGACGCCGGCAAGCAGGCGTTGAGCGCGGTGTCCTCCGGGGTGCAGCGCGTGATCGACTCGTCGAAGGAGGGCATCGACTTCCTGCTGGGGCCGGTCATGCCGACCAACGGCGCGACGGTGGTCGCCTTCCAGGTGCTGCCGATCATCGTGTTCGTGGCCTCGCTGACGGCGGTGCTCTACCACTGGAACGTGCTGCAGTGGGTGGTGCGCGTGGTCGGTGGCGGCCTGCGCGCGGTGCTGGGCACGACGCGCGCGGAGTCGCTGAACGCGACGGCCAACATCTTCCTCGGGCAGACCGAGGCGCCGCTGGTGGTGCGCCCCTACCTGGCGGGCATGACGCGGTCCGAGTTCTTCGCCGTCATGGTCGGCGGACTGTCCACTGTGGCCGGTTCGGTGATGGTCGGCTACGCGTTGCTGGGCGCGAACCTGGACCACCTCATCGCGGCGAGCTTCATGGCCGCCCCCGCCGGGCTGATGATGGCCAAGATCATCGTGCCGGAGACCGAGCAGGCCACCGGCGACGCCGAGCACGCCGCCGCGGCGCGCACCGAACGGCGCGGCCTGGCGGCGTGGTTCTCGAAGAACCCGAAGCCCGCCGCCGAGAAGCCCGCCGCCGAAGAGCCCGAAGCCGACAGGTCCACTGTGGACACCGGCGAGCCGGAGAAGGCGGACACCGCGACGGCGGTCGACGACAGCGAAGCTCTGGAGACCAAGCCGCGCAACGTCATCGACGCCGCAGCCGCCGGTGCCTCCGACGGGTTGAAGCTCGCGCTCAACGTCGGCGCCATGCTGTTCGCGTTCGTCTCGCTGATCGCCCTGCTGAACCTGATCCTCGGCGCGTTCGGCGGCCTGGTCGGGCTGGGCGACATCACCTTCGAGCAGATCATCGGCTACGTGTTCGCCCCGGTGATGTGGCTGATCGGCGTGCCGTGGGACGACGCCGTGGTCGCGGGCGGCTTCGTCGGGCAGAAGCTGGTGCTCAACGAGTTCGTCGCCTTCAGCGACTTCGGTCCGCAGGCGGCGAGCTTCGAACCGCACACCGCCATCATCATCACCTTCGCGCTGACCGGTTTCGCGAACTTCTCGTCGCTGGCGATCCTGCTCGGCGGTCTCGGCGGCCTGGTGCCGTCCCGCCGCCCGCTGATCGCCGAGTTCGGGATGCGCGCGATCGCGGGCGGCACGCTGGCGAACCTGATGAGCGCGGCCATCGCGGGAATGCTCATCTAGCGCGAGCCGCACGGCCGCGGACGACCCGCCGCCGGATCCAGGTGAACGCCTCCGCTACCCGGTCACGCGGGGAGCGGGGGCGTTCAGCTTCGGCAGCAGGTAGGACCGGAGACCGGCGAGGTCTCCGGCGTCGCCGCACCAGCCGAGGTAGCCGTCCGGCCTGATCAGGAACAGGGCGGCGGCGCCCACTCCGTATCCGGTGCGGGCGTGGCCGTGGACGTCCACGACGTCACCGGGGCGCCCCGCTCCGCGCACGACGGCGTGCACGTCCAAGTCGGCGATGCCCGGATCGCCGAGCGAGCCGCCGAAGTCCAGCAGCGTCCACCGCGTTCCGCCGAACAGCTCGAAGAGCCGGACCGCGGCACCGTCGCGCTCGCACGGCGCGTCCGGCGCCCGGTCGCCCGCGCGGAGCGGGCCGGGCTCGCCGCGCTCCTCCGCCGACAGCGGACCTCCCCGGTAGTGCAGTCCGAGCTGGTTCAGCTCGGGACCGCGCACGTGCGCTTCGGGATCGTCCTCGCGCAGCAGGTCCAGCAGCCGCCCGCTCAGCTCCAGCACGCCCCGGGCCACCGGGCGCCGCTCGGCCTCGTAGGTCTCCAGCAACGCCGGGTCCGCGCCGCGCAGCACGGCGGCGATCTTCCAGCCCAGGTTGTAGGCGTCCTGCACCCCGGTGTTCATGCCCTGCCCACCGGTGGGCGGGCAGACGTGCGCCGCGTCGCCGGCGATCAGCACCCGGCCGTCCCGGTAGCGCTCGGCGAGGCGCGCGTTGGCCCGCCAGGTCGAGTTCCAGTGCACCTCGTGCACCCGCACGTCGAGCCCGCTGGCCCACCGGAGCCGTTCCTGCAGCGCGCTGGGAGTCGCGGTGATGTCGTCGCGGGACGTGGTCACGGTGAACAGCTCCGTCCCGGCCAGCGGTTGCGCGGACACCATCTCCCCGCCCCGCGACCAGGCCAGCGCCCGGTCGCGGTCGAGGCCGCTGAGCCGGACGTCGGCGATCAGCGCCCCGGTCGTCTCGTCGGTTTCGCCGTGGAAGCCGATGCCGAGGGCGCGCCGCACGGTGCTGCCGCCGCCGTCGGCTCCGACGAGGTAGTGCGCTCGGAGTTCGGTGCCGTCGGCGAGCATCGCGGTGACGTGCCGATCGTCCTGGTGGAACTCGCGCAGTTCGACTCCGAGCTCGACCTGGCCGCCGTACCCGGCGAGCGCCTTGCGCAGGATCTCCTCGGTGCGGAACTGCGGGACGAACCAGGGGTCGGGGTGGGGGACGCCGGGAGCCGGAGGCGTCGGTTCGCTGGGCCTGCCTTCCCAGACCAGTTCGCCGTCGTCGTACTTGCGCAGCGGGATGCCGCCGTCGCCCGCGGCGCGCAGTTCGTCGAGCACGCCGAGGTCGGCGAACACCTCCAGGGTGCGCGGGTGAATCCCGTCGGCGCGCGAGCCGCCGAAGTGCTCGGTGGCCTTGTCGATGATCCGGAAGCCGATGCCGCGCCTGGCCAGTTCGCATGCCAGAACCAGGCCGGTCGGCCCGGCGCCCGCGATGAGTACTTCGGTCTCCTGCATGTTCCGCCTCCATCAAGTGGTACGACGTACTCGATAGTCGTACACCGCACGAACAACGTTAGCGGTACGGTGTACCACATGGCAACCGAGCACGGCGGCACCCCGATCTGGGCCGAACCCGCACCGGGCACCCGCAAACCCCGCTTCACCCGCGAGCAGATCGCCGCCGCCGCGCTCGCCCTGGCCGACGCCGAAGGCTTCGAAGCGGTCTCGATGCGCCGGGTCGCCGCCGAGCTGGGCGCCGGGACGATGACCCTGTACCACTACGTGCGCACCAAGGACGACCTCGTCGCGCTCATGGACGACGCGCTGATGGGCGCAGTGCTGATCCCCGCGGACGAGCTGCCCACCGAATGGCGGGCCGCGCTCACCGCCATCGCACGCCGGACCCGCGAGGTGTCGCTGCGCCACCGCGGACTGCTGCAAGGCCTGCGCGGCGCCCGGTTGGGACCGAACGCGCTGCGCCACGCCGACCAGTCGCTGGCCGCGCTCGCCGGCACCTCCCTCGACCCCGGCTCGAAGCTCGCCCTGCTGGCCGCCGTCGATGACTACGTGCAGGGCAACGTGCTGCGCACCGGGGAACCGCTGCACGACGGCGACGTTCCCGCCGAAGCCGCCCGATTCCTCCGGGAACAGCTCGAACACGGCGAACTCCCGCAACTGCACGCCCTGCTCGGAACCGAGGCGCCGCACGCCGAATGGGCTCGGATCGCCACGACGACCACCGCCGAGGAGCGCTTCGAGGAAGGGCTGCGCGCGCTGCTCGACGGCGCCGCCGCCCGCTACGGAATCTGAACCTCGGCCGAACGGCCTGGAAATGACCGTTCGGCCGACCGTTCGGCGGAGATCATCACGGGCGCAACGGCCGATGTCCCCGCACCCCCGCGAACCCTAGTTTTGTGGACGACCGATCCACATGAGCCGACAGGTTCGCCGCTCCAGGGAGTGCAGATGACCACCACGTTCCCCGCCCCGACCCATGCAGTGGACGTCGACGGGGTCCGCGAACGGGTCGACGCGGCCCTCTCCCGGTTCCTCGACATGCAGGAGGACCGCTACCGCGCGATGGCCGCCGACGACACCGGGCGGGCGCAGTGGGCAGCGGCGATCGACACGCTGCGGACCTTCCTGATCGGCGGCAAGCGGCTGCGACCGGCGTTCTGCTACTGGGGCTGGCGCGGCGCGGGTGGCGACGGCGACGACGAGGGGATCATCGCCGCCGCCGCGGCCCTGGAACTGCTGCACGCGTTCGCGCTGATCCACGACGACATCATCGACGAGAGCGACACCCGCCGCGGCGCCCCGTCGTTGCACCGCCAGCACGCGGACCTGCACCACACCGAGCGGATGCGCGGCTCCTCGGAGCTGTTCGGCACCTCGGTGGCGCTGCTGCTGGGCGACCTGTGCCTGGCGTGGTTCCACGAGCTGCTCGGCTCCAGCGGGCTCCCGCAGCACCGGCTCGCGGCGGTGCAGCCGATGGTGGCGCAGTCGTTCGCGGAGCTCGTGCTCGGCCAGTACCTCGACGTCGCCGAACAGGCCCGGTCCACGCACTCCGTGGAGCGGGCGTGCACGATCATCCACTACAAGACCGCGAAGTACACCATCGAGCGCCCGCTGCACCTGGGCGGGCTGCTCGCCGGGGCCGACGCGGCGCTGCTCGACTCCTACACCGCCTACGCTCTGCCGCTGGGCGAGGCGTTCCAGCTGCGCGACGACGTGCTCGGCGTGTTCGGCGACGCCGCGATCACCGGCAAGCCCGTCGGCGACGACCTGCGGACCCGCAAGCCCACCGTGCTGCTGGCCACCACCCGGCGCCGCGCCGACGCCGCGCAGCTGGACGAGATCGACCGCGCCTTCGCCGCGGGCGACCTCGACGACGAGCAGGTGCGGCGCATCCAGTCGATCGTCGTGGACAGCGGCGCGCTCGCCGAGTGCGAACGCCTCATCACCCGCCGCGCCGAGGAGGCCCGCGACGCGCTCGCCGCGATGCACGTCCCGGACCACGTGCACGGGATGCTCACCGAACTGCTCACCGCCGCCACCGACCGGGCGTGGTGACCGCTCGGCGAGCCCGGTCGCTCACCCCAGCGGGGTGCCGATGCGGAGGCGGTTGCCGTCGGGGTCGTGCAGTTCGATCTCCCGCGCCCAAGGGGTCGGCTCCGGGCGCATCCCGAAGCGCTCGGCGATCTCGTCCACGTCGCTGACCCGCAAGTAGATCAGCGCGCCGGGACGGGCATCGCCTTCGTGCTCGGACAAGAACAGGCGCACTCCCCCGCGCATGACCTCGACGAAGGCGGGCAGGTGCGGCTCGAACCGGTGCTCCCACTGCGCGGTGAAGCCGAGCAGCTCGTACCACTTCAGCGCCACGTCGGCCGCTTCCACCCGGATGATCGGGATGACGTCCTCGTCCATCGGCCCATCGTGACAGCCACCGCCGCGAACCTGCGCGCCGCGCGCGTCAGCGAGCGCCGGTCAGCGAGCGCGACCAGCTCCACTCGCCCGGTTCGGGGACGCCGACGAGCTTGAGCCCGGCCGCTCGCAGGGTGCGGGCGATCGCGGTGTCGTCGACGTGGGTGTGGGCCTGGACGGTGTCCAGCCCCGCGGCCCGTGCCTGTTCCACCAGCTCCGCGGCCAGCCGGGTGCCGATGCCGCGTCGCTGCCAGTCGTCGCGGACCAGCAGGGCGACCTCCGCGACCCGCCCCTCGCGCACCAGGTTGCCGACCGCCACGACCGCACCGTCCGGCCCCTGCACCAGCAGCGAACCGCCCAACGCGGGCGTCAGCAGGCGCAGCATGTGCTCGCCGTCCGGCGGGCTCGCGCCGCAGTAGCGGCGGTACCGCGCGGCCGACGAGCACCGGGCGTGGAACTCGGTGACCAGGTCCAGGTCCTCGCGGTCGGCCGCGCGCACGGTGAGCCGCGCCCCGTCGTTGCTGGTCAGCTCCCGCACCTCCGGGCGCAGCCGCCTGCGGCAGGCCGCGGCCAGACCCGCCATCGCCCGCGCCCGCGCGAACTCGGCCGGGGTGAACGCGGCACCGGTCCGCTCCAGCACCAGCGCGCCGCCGCCCGGCGCGGCCAGGCAGATCACACCGTCCGCCACGCCGTCGAGCCCGGCCGCGGGGTGCGGTTCCTCCTGCCAGCGCACCTCGATCTCGCCGAGCGTGCCGCGCAACGCCCGCTCCACGTCGCCACGCCCGTCGACCAGGTTCGCGGCCAGGTTCAGCGTCCGAGTCGGGACGTCGTCGAGCTCGCGGACCTCCGCGCGGCGGGCCGTGACGTCGCGTCCGCCCGCGGCTGCGACCGCCCGGACCAGATCGGTCTCCCCCACCGTCGCGGGCACGTGCACCAGCACGTCGTCCACCGCTCCGTCGGCGACCGGGTGCACGTGCAGGGTGCGGATGTCGCCGCCCAGTCCGGCGAGGCCCGAGGCCACGTCCGCGAGCCGTCCGGGGCTGTCGGACACCGAGGCGCGCAACCGCCACAACGCGCGCCCGCCGCTCACGAGCTCCGCATCCGGCCCCCGTTCGGCGACGGGCTCGGCCGCCGGGTGCCCGGCGCCGCGCGGCCGGGTCGAGCGCACCGCCGCACCCGCCACGAGCAGCGCGCCGAACGCGACGAGCGCCCAGGCCGCCGGGTCGGCGGAGCGCGGCCCGGCGCCGATCAGGTGCACGATCCCGGCGACCGCGCACAGCGCGGCGAGCTCGACCATTTCGCGCGTCCACGTTGCCCGGCCGCGCACGCCGGTGGGCTCCGCCGCGTTCCCGCCTCCAGCTGTCATGGCTCCACGGTGCGGGCCGGATGTTTCCCCGCGTCGACCTGCCATGACCTTCTCGTTAACGGTCCTTCCCCCGAACAGAACTGGCGGTAACCACTCGTATCGATAAGATCACGCCATGGCGACTTCGGGTGAACAGCAGGAGCGGCGGCACCGGGTGGCGGTGCTGCCGACCACCGGCACGGCCCCCTTCGAACTGGGCGTGATCTCCGCCGTGTTCGGCCGCTACCTGCTCGACCTGATCCCGAGCCGGTACGAGCTGACGGTGTGCTCCGAAGACCCCGGGGCGGTGCCGCTGGACGGCGGTGCGGTGATGAGCACGCCGCACGGACTCGACGACCTCGCCGCCGCCGACACGGTGATCGTCACCAGTCGCGCCGATCCGCACGAGCACCCGTCGGCCGCGCTCGTGGAAGCGCTGCACTCGGCCCACCGGCGCGGTGCCCGGCTCGTGTCGACCTGCACCGGAGCGTTCGCCCTCGCCGCCGCCGGAATGCTGGACGGGCGCCGGGCCACCACGCACTGGCGCTACGCCGACCTGCTGCGCAGCCGCTTCCCGCTGGTCGAGGTCGATCCGGCACCGCTCTACATCGACGAGGAGGACGTGCTGACCGGCGCGGGCAGCGCGGCGAGCCTCGACCTGTGCCTGCACCTGGTGCGCAAAGACCTCGGCGCCGACCTCGCCAACACCGTCGCCCGCAGGCTCGTCATCCCGCCGCACCGGGAAGGCGGTCAGGCGCAGTACGTCGAGTCGCCGGTGGCGGGATCACCGGAGAACGACGGGGTGGCGCGGAGCATGAGCTGGGCGCTGGAGCACCTGAAGGAACCGCTGACGGTGGAGCTGATGGCGGGCGCGGCGCACATGTCCGAACGCAGCTACCTGCGCCACTTCGCGCACACCACGGGAAGTTCACCGATGCGCTGGCTCACCTCGCAGCGCGTCCGCGCGAGCCTGCCGCTGCTGGAGAAGACCCGCGACTCGGTGGACGAGGTCGCCGGAACGGTGGGCTTCGAATCCGTGGTGACCTACCGGTACCACTTCAGCAGGATCATGCGGACCTCTCCGTCGGCGTACCGCCGGATGTTCCACGCCCCGCAAACCGCCCCACCCCCCGCCGAACCGCGTAGCGCCTGCACGGGCCCGAAATCCGGTCCCTTGTGATCCTGTCGGCGGCGCAGGCGAGCGGCCACCACCAGAGCAGACGAACCCCCCAGCGGGTTCTCAGCGTTCTTCTCGCGAGGACAGCAATCGTGTGTGGAGCCACGAAAAATTGATCCCGCAGCGAGAAGAACGCTGAGGTTCCGGCACCCGACCACCTCGGAGAACGACCGAGGAAATCGTCAGCGGTCGCGGAGGAATGCGAAAAGGGCCGCCGCCAGTTCTGCGGGCGCGTCCTCCTGCACCAGGTGCCCGGCACCCGGGATCACCCGCAGCTGCGCTCCTGGGACGAGTCCGGCGAACTCGTGGCCCTTCTGCACCGGGATCCAGGTGTCCTCCGCGCCCCAGCACACCAGCGCGGGCAGGTCGAGTTCGCCGTAGGAGTGCTGCACCTCGTCGGTGTAGCGCTGATCCGCTTGGGCGATCTGGCGGTAGAAGGCGGGCTGGCCGGACTCCCCCAGCCACGGCTCGGTCAGCGCGTCGACCAGGGAGTCGTCGAGGCCGCGGTGGCTGGCGGACCTGATGTACTCGCGCACCAGCGCACGGTGCATGGCCGGGGGCAGCTGCTCGAAGACCTCGACGTGCTGCCCGATCAGCCGGAAGAACGGCGATCCCCACGGGGCGAGCGCGACCGGGTCGACGACGGCGATCCGCTCGTACCGCGCCCCGTGCAGCAGGTGCGCGCGCAGCGCGACGGCACCGCCGAAGTCGTGCGCGATCACGGCGGGGCGGTCCAGTTCCCAGTGCTGGAGCAGTTCCGCGAACACCCGTCCTTGCGCGGCCAGCGACACGTCCTGGCCGTCGTGCTTGTCCGACGCGCCGTAGCCCGGCATGTCCCAGACGTACACCCGGAAATGCGGCGCCAACGCACGGGCGACGCCCCGCCAGACGAAAGAGGAGAAGGGCGTGCCGTGCAAGAGCACGACCGGTTCCTCCTCCTCTTCGCCGAGGCGATCCCAGCGAACATCGCCGATGCTGCTGCGGTGGACTCGACCGAGTTCCCACTCCTGCACGAAAGCTCCTCGTCAACTTCTCCGGATCGACGGTGCGATTCGGCCGGATAGCACGTGCCCCCTGCGGGAACGCGCATCGCCGATCATTCCGATGCCATACCGCGTGGGCGACGCACTCGATGAACCGCTGCCCGCACGAGATCGCACCAGGTGTTCCACCAGCGGCGGCGCCGCGCGCTGCCACCAGCATGCGGCGCGCCGGGCGCCGATTCGAGTGGCGGCAACGCCATTTACCGACAAGATCCGGCCAAGGTCGTGAGCCCCTGCCCCGGCGGGCGCGGACCGGGCGGACGCGCACAATCGGCGAAGGGCGGGCGGCCCCCGCTCCGACGATCAGCGACATGTTGGGACGCGAACGATGACAACCGTGGCCTTCCTCGGAACCGGCACGATGGGCGCGCCGATGGCGCGCAACCTGCTCGCGCGCGGCTTCGCGGTGCGCGCCTGGAACCGGACCCGGTCCCGCGCCGAAGAACTCGCCGCAGACGGCGCCACCATCGCCGACAGCCCGGCCGACGCGGCGCGCGGCGCGGACGTGCTCGTCACGATGCTGCTCGACGCGGAATCGACCGCCGCAGCAGGACGCGCCGCCGCCCCCGAACTGCCCGCAGGCGCCCCGTGGCTGCAGATGGCGACGATCGGGCTCGCGGGCATCACCGAGATCGCCGAGATCGCGGGCGAGCTGACCCTCGTGGACGCGCCCGTGCTCGGCACCCGCGGCCCCGCCGTGCAAGGCACGCTGACCGTGCTCGCCGCCGGACCGGAACAGATCCGCGACCAGGCGGCAGAAGTGTTCGACGCCGTCGGCGCCCGCACCCTGTGGCTCGGCTCCGACGCGGCGCACGGCGACGGGACCCGGCTCAAGCTCGCCGCGAACAACTGGGTGCTGTCGTTGACCAACGCCGTCGGCGAATCGATCGCGCTCGCCGAAACCCTCGGCGTGCGGCCACAACTGTTCCTCGACGCCATCTCCGGCGGCGCCGTCGACTCCCCGTACGCCCACATCAAAGGCGGCGCCATCGTGTCCGGGGACTACACCCCCTCGTTCACCGTGAGCGGCGCGCACAAGGACGCCAGCCTCATCGCCGAAGCAGCCGGTGAGCTGCGGCTCGACGTGGCCGAAGCCGTGCGCGAACGCTTCCGTCGAGCAGCAGAAGCAGGCCACGCCAACGAAGACATGGCGGCGGCTTACTTCGCTTCTTTCGCTGGGGAATCGGGGTGATTTGCTTGGGTGGTCGGGTGGCGGAACCTCAGGTGTCTTCTCGCTGCGGGATCTTTTTCCCAAGTGGCTCCGCCACGAGGGAAAAAGTTGTCCTCGCGAGAAGACACCTGAGAACCCGCCGGTGGTCGGCTTCTCGACGTGGGCTATTCGCTGCGCGAATACAGGCACGGCCTACGGCCGCCAGGCAGGCTTGCTCCGCAGCCCAAGGCACGGCTTCGCCGCAAAGGCACGGCTTCGCCGCGAGGCACGGGCTTCGGCCGTCTGAAGGTCGGCTTCGGCTTGAGCAGGTTTGCTTCGCCGGGTCTGGGTCGGGTTCGCCGTGGCTGTGGCGAACCTTGGTGCGGCGACGCTCGGGGGTGGGAGCGTCGCCGCACTGGGGTCAGCGGGTGCTGTAGTGGTGGAACTGGGCTGCGCAGCGGGACAGCTCCTCGTCGTCGAGCAGGCTCGGTTCGCCTGCCCGGCGGGCCGTGAGCCACAGCTCGCAGAGCCATTCCAGCTGCCGGGCGCGGTTGTACGCCGCGGCCGGCGTCGAACCGACCGCGACCGTGCCGTGGTTGCGCAGAACGCAGGCACCCCGGCCCTCCAACGCGACCGACATGTTGCGAGCCAGCTGATCGGTGCCGAAGGTCGCGTACTCCGCGACCCGCACCACACCGCCCATCTCCGCCAGCTGGTAGTGCACCGCGGGAACGTCGTCGCGCAGCAACGACAACGCCGTGGCGTGCAACGAATGCGTGTGCACCACCGCCTGCACACCGTGCTCGACGTACGCCGTCAAGTGCATCGGCAGCTCCGAGGTCGGGGGCAGGTCGCCCTCGACCACGGTGCCGTCGAGCCGGACCACCGCGATGTCACCGACGGTCAGGCCGTCGTAGTCCACTCCGGACGGTGTCACCGCGACCAGCTCGCCGCTGCGCACCGACACGTTGCCGGAGGTGCCCACCACCAGATCGTCGGTGATCATCTTCTGGGCGATGCGGATGACCTCCGCGCGCTCCTCGACCAGCGACGGGCTCAACACGCCCCGCCGGTGGAGCCGCCCTCGTACTCGCCGATGGCCGCGACCTTCTGCGCCGACGCCGAGTTCTCGTCGAAGCGCAGGTCCAGCCACTCCGCCGCGAGCAGCCGCGCGAGCTCCAGGCCCACCACGCGCTGCCCGAAGCACAGCACCTGGGCGTTGTTGCTCAGCACGGAGCGCTGCACCGAGTAGCTGTCGTGCGCGGTCACCGCGCGCACCCCCGGCACCTTGTTCGCGCTGATCGCCACGCCGAGCCCGGTACCGCACACCAGCAGCGCCCGGTCCGCCTCGCCCGCGGCGACCTTGCGCGCGGCGTTGACGGCGACGTGCGGGTAGTCGGTGTGCTCGTCGGAACCGACGCCCACGTCGACCACCGAGGCCACCCGGGGGTCCTTCGCCAAATCAGCCTTGAGCACGTCCTTGTAGTCCAGCCCCGCGTCATCGGAGCCGACGACGACGCGCCAGCCGGCCTGCTCGTCCGCCATGATCGTCACTTCACCTCAGTCGTGTCGAGTTCCGGGTTCCGTCCACCGAGGACTTCCGCTGCTCGGTTCAGCGCCATCGCCAGCGACGTCGCCCCCGGGTCGGGAGTGCCGACGCTGCGTTCCGCCAGCGGCCGCGCCCGCCCGGTGCGCGGGGTGAGCTCGGCCGTCCGCTCCGCGGCGGCGGTCGCCTCCCGCGCCGCCCGCCGGATCGCCTCGCCCGTTCCGGCTCCGTCCCCGACCGCCGCGGCCAGCTCGTCGACGAACGGGATCAGCGCGTCCACCAGCGTCTTGTCGCCGGGTTCGGCACGGCCGAGCCGCTGCACGGCTTCCAGCGCGGCTCGCGACCCGGCGAGCAGGTCGGCGGCCGTGACCTCCCGGTCGTCGGGCAGCAGGTCTCCGAACGAGCGCAGCCCCGCTCCCCACAACGCGCCCGAGGTGCCGCCCGCCTTCGCCGCCCACTCGTCACCGGCGGCCATCAGCACGGCGGCGGGACCGGCGCCCGCTGCGGCGGCGGGTTCCGCGGCCTCCAGCGCGGCACCGCTGCCGCGCGACATGCCCCGGCCGTGGTCACCGTCGCCGGCCACCGCGTCCAGCCTGCCGAGCTCGTCCTCGGACTCGTGCAGCAGCTCGCTGAGCGACCGCAGTCCCGCGACCACGAGCCGCGCGGTGTCCTGCCCGACCTGCGGGGCGACCGCGGTCGCCGCCGCGACCACCTCGGCGGCCTCCTCCACCACCTCGTCGTCCACATCGGACTCGACGATGCTCCCCTTGCGGTAGGCGGGGGAATCGGCGGGCGCGCTCCACAGCCGCTCCAGCTCCGGGTCCAGCCAGGTCAGCGTCAGCGAGCAACCGGCCATGTCGAGGCTGGTGACCAGTTCCCCGACCTCCGGCTGCACCACCTCGACACCGGCCTCGGCCAGCAGCCGGGACGCGGTCTTCCACACCACGAACAGTTCCTCGTACTTCGTGGCGCCCAGCCCGTTGAGGATCGCCGCCACCCGACGCGTTCCCGTCCCCTCGGGTGCTTCGGCGAGCACCCCGTCGACGAGCGTGCGGGCGAGTTCCGCCGCGCTCGGCATGTCCACTTCGGACACACCGGGTTCGCCGTGGATGCCCAGTCCCAGGCCCATCCGGCCGTCCGGAACCTCGAACAGCGGCTGCGGGCTGCCCGGCAACGTGCAGCCGTCGAAGGCCACGCCCAGGCTGCGAGTGCGGTCGTTGGCGTGCTCGGCGACCCGCACCACCTCGTCGAACGAGTAGCCCTCCTCCGCGGCGGCGGAGGCGACCTTGAACACCACGAAATCGCCCACCACGCCACGGCGCTTGCCGATGTCCTGCGCCGACGCGCTCGCCACGTCGTCGGTGACGACCACGTTGTGCGCGGCGACCCCCTCCCGGCGCAGCCGCTCCACCGCCAGCCCGAAGTTCATGTTGTCCCCGGCGTAGTTGCCGAACGAGAACACCACGCCCGCACCGGTGTCGGCGGCCTTCGCCACCGAATAGGCGTCCTCCGCCGACGGGGACGTGAAGATGTTGCCGATCACCGCGCCGTCGGCGAAACCAGGACCGACCACCCCGCAGAACGCCGGGTAGTGCCCGGATCCGCCGCCGGTGACCACGGCGACCTTGCCGCGGCGCGCGCGCCGCGCCCGCACCACGCCGCCGCGCACCTCGCGCACGTAACCGGGGTTGGCGGCCACGAAACCGGCCACCATGTCCTCGGTGAACGTCGCCGGATCGTCGTACAGACGAGTCATCCGGATACTCCTCCCCCCGACCGCCACACCGGCCGGGCCCGATCGATCGATTCCAGGTATGCGCGATATCCGCGCTCGTAGAACTCCACCGCCGCCGCGTCCGGCTGCACCGTGTGCCGGGCGTTCGACCACAGCTCGCGATCCACCGGCTCACCCAGCGAATCCCACGCGGTCATCGCCGCCCCGCGCGCGCCGACGCCTTCCTCGTGCGGCACGTGCAGCGGCCGTCCCAGCACGCTGGCGAAGATCCGGCTCCACGCCGCCGACCGCGCGCCGCCTCCGCAGGCGGCGACCTCTCCCGTCAATCCGGCGGACTCCAGGTTGTGCCGCGCCGCGTACGCGACCGCCTCGCACAACGCCCGCACCAGGTCCGCCGGGGTCGTCTCCAACGACAACCCGGTGAACTGGCCGCGGGCGTGCGGCTCGACGAACGGGGCTCGTTCACCGGAGGAGGACAGGAACGACAACGCCGAGACCCCGTTGGCCCCGGCCGGGCTCGCCGCCAGCAGCGCCTCCAGGTCCTGCACGCCCGCGCCGACCATCCGCAGCACCCAATCCAGGTTCGCGGTGCCGACCATCGCCGGCATCACCCGCAGGTACCGGTCCGGATCCGGGGTGGCCAGCCACATGCCCGCGGCGTCGGCGTCCGGATCGATGGTGACCTCGTCGCGCAGCACCTGGCAGCCCAGCGTCGTACCTATCACCAGAGCGGCGTCTCCGTCGGCGCGCACCCCGGAACCGAACGCGCACGCAGGCAGGTCGAAGGGACCCGCCGATACGGGCAGGCCCGGAGACAATCCGAGTTCGGCGGCGCTGCGCGAGTCCAGCGCGAACAGCTTGCCCGGCGGCGCCGGTTCCGCCAGCAGCGCGCGGAATCCGCTGAGCCCGCAGGCTTCGAGCACCGCCGCGTTGTAGGCGCGGGTGGGCACGTCGAGGAACGGCAGCGACGCGTCGGAGGCGTCCACCGTGACCTCGCCGGTGAGCCGCTGCACTATCGCGTCCACGCAGTAGCCGGCGACCTCCGCCCGTTCCAGCCGCTGCGGTTCGTGCTCGGCCACGTGCGCCAGCAGCGGCGCCGCCGAACCCGGGAACATGCCCGAGCCCGTCAAGCCGTACACCCTGCGCAGCACGCCCTCCGACTCCCAGCGCTCCAGCACCGGCGCCGACCTGGCATCCAACCAGGACAGCCCGGGGCCGACCTGGGCGCCCGCGGCGTCGCGCAGCCACAGGCCGTCGCCCTGGCCGGTGATGGCCAGGGCCTGCACCGGCGAGTCCGCCTCGGCCGCGACCGAGCGGACCACGCTGATCACCGAGGCCACGACCTCGTCGAGGTCCTGCTCCACCCGTCCGCCCGCCGAGCGGTGCAGGGTGCTGCGCACGCTGTGGGTGACCCGGGCCGAGCCGTCCCGGCCCAGCAGCGACGCCTTCGTCACCGAGGTGCCGACATCGACTCCGATGATCATGGACTCAGGTCCTCCAGCCGCCCCAGGACCTCGGGGTTGGCCACGTGGCGCGGCCGTCGGCCGTCGAGGAACAGCGCCGCGTCGCCCGCCACGATGGCCGCGGCCCGGTCGGCGGTCCGGCGGGTCGCCCCGGCCAGGTGCGGGGTGGTGATCACGTTCGGCGCGTCGAACAGCGGCCAGTCCCGCGGCGGCGGCTCGACGTCGTACACGTCGAGCGCCAGGCCGCCCAACCGGCCCGACGCGAGCAGGTCCGGCAGCGGCGCGTAGTCCAGCAGCCCGCCGCGCGCGGAGTTCACCAGCACCGCGCCCTCCGGCAGCAGCGCCAAGTTCGCGGCGTTGATCAGGTGCTCGGTCTCCGGGGTGAGCCGCGCGTGCAGGCTCACCACGGAACTCGCGCGCATCAGGTCGTCGAGCTCGACCAGCCGCACGCCGTCCCGGTCCGCTTCCTCCCGGCCGACGAACGGGTCGGAGACCAGGACGTGCGCGCCGAACGCGGACAGCACCCGCGCCACGATGCGCCCGATCGCGCCGTAGCCGACCAGACCGACCGTGGCGCCTTCGAGTTCGAGCCCCGCCTGCTCGTAGGCGTAGTAGTCGCCGCGCCAGTTGCCGTTCTTCAGCTCCGCGTTCGAGTCGGCGATGCGCCGCATCGCCGCCAGGATCAGGCCGACCGCGAACTCCGCCGCCGCCGCCGCGTTGCGCGCGGGGGTGTAGCTGACGATCACGCCCGCCTCGGTGGCCGCGGCGAGGTCGACGTTGACCGGGCCGCCGCGGGCGACGCCGACGAACCGCAGGTTCGGGCTCTTGCCCAGCACGTCCGCGGTCACCGGAGCCATCTGGGTGGCGAGGATCTCGGCGTCGCCCAGCGCTTCGAGCACCTGCTGCTCGGTTCCGCTGGCTTCGCGCACGCCGCCGACCGGGCCGAACGGCTCCACCGGCCAACCCGTCTTCATCGTGCTGAAGCTCAGGTCGTGCCCGACCGCCTGTTCGGTCAGCGCGCTCACGAACAGCTGCGGGTCCACGAAGCGGTCACCCGCGGCGAGAACCTTCGTCATGTCCAGACTCCTCCGTCCGGTCGGTCAGCCCGCAACGGGCGTCGTCAACGATTCGAGCAGCCGGACGCGCACTTCGTCGAGGTCCGCGGCCACGAAGGACGCGCCGGTCAACGCGTCCTCGGCAGGTGGGTAGTCGGCGCTGGGGATGGCCACGACCGTCATCTCGGCCGCCGCGGCGGAGCGCAGGCCGTTGCTGGAGTCCTCCACGGCCAAGCATTCTCGCGGGTGCCTGCCCAGCTTGTTCGCCGCAGCCAGGTACACGTCGGGGCTCGGTTTCCCGCGCGGCACCTCGGCGCTGGACACGGTCGCGCTGAAGCAGTCGCTCAGCGCGTGCAGGTCGAGCACTGCGTCGATGAGCCTGCGCGGAGCCGATGAGGCCAGGCCGATCACCACTCGGTCCGACACCTCCAGCACCATGCGTTCGGCACCGGGCAGCAGCTCGATCTCTCCCGCCTCCAGGGCAGCGATCATGTCGTCGACCACGATGCGCTCGGTCTCCGAGGCGGGTTCTTCGGCGAGGCTGAACCGGGCCAGGAACGCCGACCACTCCGGAGCGCTCATGCCCTGCACCTGGCGGGTCTGCTCCGCCGTCCAGGTCTGGCCGCGGGCGGCGGCGAAGCGCGCCCACATCCGCTCCCACAGGTGTTCGCTGTCGACCAGGACGCCGTCCATGTCGAAGACGACCGCTCGGTGCGCGCCCGGCGCGCGGTCGGGCTGCGTCATCGGTGTACCTCCCACCCGTTCGGCGACGGCGCTCAAATTAACACCGGGGTAGTTAAATGTCACTACATCGATGATACTTGGCCGACTTTCAGCCGGTCCCACGGTCCAGTGCAGCAAGGAGGCAAGATGGCGGCCATGGCGTCCGCACCCAAGAAGCAGTCCCCCCGGCTCCTGCGCCAGCAGCAGATCATCGACCACGTCGTCGAGGGCGGCTTCGCCAGCGCCGCGGAGCTGTCCGCGCTGACCGGGGTCAGCCTGATGACGGTGCACCGCGACATCGACGACCTGGTCAGCCGCGGACTGCTGCGCAAGTTCCACGGCGGCGTCTCCGCGCAACCCTCCACCGTGTTCGAGAGCAGCTCGGACTTCCGCCTGCACACCCACACCAAGGAGAAGGAAGCGCTGGCCGCCGCCGCGCTGCCCCTGATCGCTCCGGGCATGTCGGTGCTGCTGGACGACTCGACGACGGCGCTCGCCCTGGCCCGCCTGCTGCCCGATGTCGGCCCGCTGACCGTGGTCAGCAATTACCGACAGGTGCACGAGACGCTGCGGGAGGCTCCGGACATCCGGTTGATCAGCATCGGCGGCGAGTACTCCCGCACGCACGACTCGTTCATCGGACTGCCCTGCCAGGAGATGATCAGCGGGCTGTCGGTGGACCTGATGTTCCTGTCCACCTCGGCGATGAACGCCGAGATGACCTTCCACCAGGAACAGGAGATCGTGCTGGTGAAGCGGGCGATGATCAGCAGCGCCAGCACGCGGGTGCTGCTGATGGATGCGAGCAAGGTCGGCCGCGCCGCGCTGCACCGGCTCGCCCCGGTCGCCGACTTCGACCACGTGCTGCTGGCCGGGGAGTTCGATCCGGCGCTCGTGGAGTCGATGCGCGAGCACTCCGAGGTGCGCCTCGTCGCACTGGGCTGATCCCGCGCTCGCACGGCCGCGCCCGGCACCGGCGTTCACAGTCGACCTGGCATCTTTAACATTGATATTGGTATTTTCCGATACCGCAGGACCACACTGCGCGGTGTTCCCGAGCCGGAGCCGCCCGCGGAGGCGGCGGTCACCGGTCGCGCCGTTCCGGCTGGTGCGCTCGCCTCGTCCCGGCCGCCCGGCCGGACCGGGTGCCGCGAGCCGTTCCCACTGCCGGTACCCGCCGTCGGCCCCGGGCTCGCTCACCAGCAGTGCGCCGTCGTCGGCGGTGGCCGCCAGCGTGCCGTCGGCGCTAAGCGACGGCCGGTCCGCCACCGCCCCACCGAGCACGGTCCGGCGCACTCCACGCGGGCTCAGGCTGAACACCTCCGTGCCGCCGAGGCCGGTGCGCACGGCCAGCACCAGGTTCGTCGGGCTCGGCGCGGCCAGTGCCGGGCCGGATCCGCCACCGGAGGAGCGCAGCCGCGCCCGGACCCGCCAGCCACCTCCGGGCTCATCCGATTCGGCGAGCACCACGACCACGCCGTCCTCGGCCTGCCGGAACGCGAGCAGCGCCGTGCCGTCCGGGGCGGCCGTGGCCTCGATCGGCCCGGCCGGGCGCAGCCCGAGCGGGACCTGCGCGGGCGCGAAATCGTCCCCGGCGGACTCCCAGTGCGCCATGCCGTC
Source organism: Saccharopolyspora sp. NPDC002578 (assembly GCF_053592695.1). Lineage (NCBI taxonomy): Bacteria > Bacillati > Actinomycetota > Actinomycetes > Pseudonocardiales > Pseudonocardiaceae > Saccharopolyspora > Saccharopolyspora sp. NPDC002578. The sequence goes on from NZ_JBSFWJ010000041.1 coordinate 21,326, forward strand.
GGGTGTGGCGGCGAAGACGTGCACGATCCCGCCTCGCCCGCGGACCACCGCGACATCGCCGACGTCCTCGGCGTGGAGCCGAATCCACGGTCCGTCGCCGATCCGGGCGTGCACTCCGGATCGCGCGTCCGTACGCGCCACCACCATTCGACCGTCCACTGTGGACGTGATGGCCGCTCTTCCCAGCGCCGCCCCGTCTCCTGGTGGTGCCACGGTCCGCCACCGCGGCCTCCAGCGCCCGTCCGAGTCCTGGCTCGTCGAGTACGAGGCCCCGCTCCGGAAGTCCCGCACCACCACGCGGAGCCCGTCCCCGTCCGGCGCGAACGCGACGTCACCGGGCCCCACCGGAGGCGCGGGCAGCGGAACCGGCTCGATCCGCGACCCGGCCCGTTCGCCGAGCAGCAGTCGTCCACGGCGCACGTCGGCGAAGTGCAGGCGTCCGAGCCCGTCCCGCTCGACCTGGTGCGCGCTCGCGGGCCAGCGGTAGCGCATGCTGCGCAACCAAGTCCCGTACGGTTCGCCGAGCCCGACCAGCGGATCGTGCGGCGCGTAGCGCGCGAAGGTCCGCCGCTTGGTCTCCACGACGTCGGGTGAGAGGTTCGGCGCGGCGTCGGCGACGTTGTAACCGCGGTAGTGCACCACGCGCACCGGCCCGTCGTGCCGCGCCGCTGCCGCCGTCGCGAACCGGGTGGTCGCCACGTGGTCCGGGTGGTCGTGGGCGTCCCAGTGCGCTTGGTACCGGGGGTCCGGCAACGGGTCCTGCGTCCGCAGGACCGTCGGGTCGTACCGGCGCAGCAACTCGGCCAACGCGCTGATCAACCGCTCCCGGCCGTACTCGGACGGGCCGGGCAGCGTGGCACCCGCCGGCACCACGGTGCGCACCGAGCCCCCGTCCGTCCACAATCGACTCAACGCGTGCTTTCCGCCCACTGCGAGCGGATCGTTGTCGTCCGGCAGGTTCAAGAACACCAACCGGATCGCCGGGCGCGCCCGCAGCACGTGCACCTCGGCGAACCGGCCGGGCAGGAGCTCGATGGCCGTGCGTTCCCACTCGTCGGGCACCGCCGCCATCGCCGCGAACGCGGCGCGGCTCCCGGCCTGCCGACCGGCGGCGTACGGTTCGGCGGGCCGCACATCGCTCTCCCCCGCCGTCAGGTACACCGTGGTCACCGGCGCCCCGGAGCGCACGGCCGTGCGGAGGTCCGGGTTCATGAACAGGATGTCGTCGTCGGGATGCGCCACCACCTGCACGTACCGCGCCCCGCCTGTCTCCGCCGCTCCGGGCGTCGGGGCGAACGACAGCAGCACACACGCCGCCACCGCCAGGACCGCACCACGAAGGCCTCCCCGCATCAGACCCACCTCCTACCGGCCAACGACGCCAGCAGCGCCCCGGCGAGTGCCAGCACGATCCCCGCTCGGTATCCCGGCGGGCTCCACTCCAGCCGCACCGTGCCCGCGCGGGTTCCTTCGGGAAGCTCGACGCGCACGAGCCCCGCGGAGGTCGCGCGGACCGGCAACTCCGCACCGCCCGCGGTGGCGCGATATCCGGGCCAGGCCAAGCGGGCGAACACGAGCTGCGCCCGCGGCCCCGCGCGGTCGAAGCGCACCTGTTCGGACCGCGCCGAGCGTTCGTGGTCGGCGAGCACGCGCACGTCGGAGGCCACGCTCAGCCGGCCCGCCGGCCACGGCATCGGCTCCGACCGCTGCAAGCGGGTGACGTCCGCGTCCCGGTGCACCACCCGCCAGCCGGGCGGCGCGACCGGGAGGTCGAGGGAGCGGCGCTGCACCACGACGTGGCGCACCCGCAACTGGTCCGCCAACGGCGCACCGACCTCGTCCGCCTCCCACAACCGGCGGTACGCGTCCGGGCACTGCGCTCCGAAGTACCCCAGGCACAGCCGTTCGTGCAGCGCGCGGAATCCGATCCCGGTGTAGGACACCAGGCTCGGCACCCCGGCCACCGCGTGCATGTTCCCGAACAGCAGCTGCCGCCACGCCGCACCCGACTCGACGTCCCGCGCCGCGATGCGCGACCGGTCGGCGATCTGCACGACCGTTCCCGAACGCAGGTGCGCGAAGTCCGCGCGGATCCGCCGCACGTCGGAGGGGAAGGAGTACACGGCGACGTCGTGGTTCGCCGGGAACCAGCACACCTGGAACACCAGCGCGACGACCGTGCCCAGCTGCAAACCCCACGGCACGAGCGCACGACGTCCCAGCGCCGCCAAGCCGAGCACCGAGGCCATCAGCACCACCGACACGGCGTGCCGAGCCCACAGCGAAGGCCACGCCGCGAACGACAAGTACCCGCACAGCGACACGGCGAGCAACGTGATCAGCGTCCGGGTCCGGCGGTGATCGGTCCGCAATCCCGCGCTCAACGCCACCGCGAGCACGACCGCCAGCGCCAGGTACACGACGGGGAGGTACCGGAGCGGCCACCGCAGCATCCCCACCTGCGACGGACCGAGGCACAGCAGCACGCCCGCACCGGCGACGACGAACACGCCCGCGCACCGCCGCGCCCGCACCGCCCGCCAGTCCAGCCACGGGGCCAACGGCAGCGCGAACCAGGTGAAGTACAGCGCTGGCACCGTCATCCGGAACGAGCCGAACGAGCGGATCTGCGGCACGAACCCGGCGACGCTCAGGTTCAGCAGATCACCCGGGTCCGGAGCCAGCAGTCCCGCGTTGAACAGCAGCAGTCCCGTGCGCCAGCCGACGGGCGCGGTCGCCAGCACCGGCGCGAACACCAGCGGCACCACCATCGCCACCGACGCGATCGCGAGCAGCAACCGCCGCACCCCGATCCGCGCGAACCTGAGCTCCAGCAGCAACCCTGCGCCGATCAGCACCAGCGCGAGCACCGCGTACGGATCACCGGCCGACACGCACAGGTAGCCGAACGCGAACGCCGCCCACACCGGTGCGCGATCGCGACCGGCCCGCCGCAGCGCCCACCACGCCCACGGCACCCAGGCCAAGCCCATCAACCCGCCCGCCCAGGTGGCCGCCTGGAAGTACAGCACAAAACCGGACACCGGCAGTGCCACACCGAACACCGCGGCCACCGGGCGGGAAGCCCCGTACTCCCGGCACAGCACGTGCGCACCCACTCCCAGCAGCACCAGGAACTGCGTCTTGACCACGACGGCCGCGACCGCCAGGTCGCCGAGGGCCACGACGAGCACGAATTCCGCCAGGTGCACGGGATTCCACACGCCGAACAACGCCTCCGCCGCGAGGTCTCCGCCCATCCACGAGTCCGGTTCCAGCAGCGGCGGCCACTGCCCGGCGAGCAGCCGCTCGCCCAGCCGGTGCCACATCGGCAGGAACTGCGCGGCGCTGTCGTCCCAGAAGTAGAACGCCGGATTCACCAGCACCGGCAACTGCGCCAGCAGCGCCACGACCACCGCCACCCCGCACGCGGCGCCGAGATCCCGCCGCCACGGGACTGCCACGATCGGCGCCCTCATCGCGGTCTCCCGTCGCCCCGCGCGCCGCGGATCAGCACGGCACGGGTGATCAGGAAGGTGGCGGGCATCGCGACCACGCCAGCCGCGACCGTCGCCACCCGCGCGTCGATCCCCGCCACCCCGGTCAGCGCCGCCATCGCGGCCGTACCGGCGACGAGATCTCCCAGGTGCGACAACGGATACCACAGCAATGACCGCGCGCTCGGCGCCACACCGAAGGTGAACCGGCAGTTCAGCAGGTACGAGCAGCCCATCGCGGTGACGGTCGCGGCCACGTGCGCCGACAGCACCGGCGTCACCGCGGACAGTCCGCTGTAGACGCCGTAGTGCACGGCGGTGTTCACCCCGCCCACACCGGCGAAGCGCAGCAGGGGCCGCCCACCCGTGTTCGCCGACATCGCCTACACCCGCTCGGCGGACGCCGCGCACAGCGCGTCGTACCCGCGATCGCCCGCCGAGCCACCGATCCCGCGCGCGAGACCGCCGGACTCCTTCACCAGGAAGTGCGGCCGCCCCATCGTTTCCAGGTGGATCCGGCCCAGGTACTCCCCGACCACGCCGAGCAGCAGCATCTGCACCCCGGCCGCGCACAGCAGCACCGGCGCCAGCAGCGGCCCGCCGCCCGCCAGCTCTCGCAACGCCTGGACCGCGCCCGCCGTGGCGACGAGCGCGCCGACGCAGCCCGCACCGCGCAACGGCTTGCGGTGGAAGGAGAACAAGCCGTCCGCGCCGTGCTCGACGAGCGCCCGCCACGTCCACCGCGACCGCCCGCCCTGCCGGGCACCGCCCCGGAACGGCACGTGCGCGGTGTCGAACCCGATCCACGCGAACAGGCCCTTGGAGAACCGGTGCTGTTCGGGCAGCGCGAGCAGCGCCTGCACCGCCCGCCGGGTCAGCATCCGGAAATCACCGGCGCCATCGGGCACCCGGACCTCGCAGAACCTGTTGAGCAGCCGGTAGAAGAACCGCGCGGGCAGCCGTCGCGACAACGGCTCACCGGAGCGGTCCCGGCAGGCCACGACCTGGTCGTGGCCGGAGTCCAGCACCGCCAGCATCCGCCCCAGCAATTCCGGTGGATGCTGCAGATCCGCGTCCATGATCACGACACGTCGGCCGTGCGCGCGCCGCAGCCCGGCCAGCACCGCGGCCTCCTTGCCGAAGTTGCGGCTCAACGACAGGTACCGGAACCGCGGATCGGACGCAGCGAGTTCGCGCAGCCTCGGCAGGGTCCGGTCGGTGCTGCCGTCATCGACGGCGACCACCTCGTAGTCGGGGGCTACGCCGGGCAGCACCCGCAGCAATTCCGCGTGCAGGCGGGGAATTCCGTCTTGTTCGTTGAAGCAGGGAACGACGACCGTGAGATCCATGGACAGCTCTCATCCGGACGGCACCACCGCCGGGGCGACGCGGTGCGAGGGGCGTTTCGGGCACCGCGAACGTAGGAACCCGCCGCCCCGCACCCCCGTCCGACACACCGGCGAATAACTCCTGCGGGGGAGAAAAACCCGGCATCGCGCACGCGCCATCGACGCGGATACCGACTGGCGGACATCAGCGGAATCCACCGCGCAGCAAGGAGAACTACAGCTCGCCGCACTGCCCCCGGACTGCCCCGCGCACCTCGTTGGCCCGGCCCTCGTCGACCGGCGCGGGCTCGTTGCGCCAGCAGCGCAACGCCCCTCCGATGGAGGAGCCCGCGACGACCGGACCGGCGTTGCCGGTCAACGTCACCGAACCCGTCACCTCGACACCGTCGACCCGCACCGGCCCCACCGCACCGCGCACCCGGACCGGCCCGCCGATCGATCCTCCCGAAAGCCACACCGCACCGGGCGATTCGGCGCGCACCGCCCCGTCGACCGTCGAGTTCACCGCGATCAACGACGCCCCTGCGGCGACCCGCACCGAGCCGCGGACCCGCGCGTCCACGAGACACGTCACGCCCTCGGAGACCACGACGTCCGCCTGCTCCCCGGTCACCGTCGTCGCGCAGTCCGCGACCGGGACCGTGATCGCCACCGGCCCCGCGTCCTGGTTCACCTCGGCGTGCGGACCGGCGGCGAGCCGGCGCTGGTAGCTCAACCGCAACGGGACCACCCCGTCCGGCGAACCGAGCACCACGGCCCCGTCCCCGGCGGGTTCCACCGTCAGCCCGCTCGCCGGATCGACCTGGGGCTCCACCCGGTTCAGCGAGTTCCCCAACGGCATCGCCGTCCCGGACGCGGTGTCGACGCGCCAGCCGACCTCACCCCGGCCACCGCTGACGTCGACCAGCGGCCGATCCGCGATCAGCGAATACGGCGCGACCCCGGACGGAACCGGCCGATCCTGGGTCGTCCCGTCGATGCGCAGCGACGACCGGTCCGGGTCGAGGCGCAACCGCGACGTGTAGAGCCTGCGGTCGATCTCCGCGGAAGGCCGCCCGTGGTGGACGTAGTACAGCTCTGCCGCGTCCGGCGAGGAGATCACGCTGCCGTGCCCGGTGGAGTACATGCCCAGCTGTTCGTCCTGCGACAGCACCGGATTCGCCGGGCTCTTGCGCCACGGCCCGAGCGGATCGTCGGCCACCGCGTAGCCCACGCCGTAGAAGCTGTTGGCGAAGTTGTTCGCCGAATACGTCAGGAAGTAGCGCGGCTTGCCCTCCCGGGTCGTCGTCCGGACCACCGTGGAGCCCTCCGACCACCGCCGGTCCTTCTCCGCGCCGCCGGTCTCGGCGTAGTCGTCGACGTGCGCGTTCTCCCACTGCTGCGGGTCGGAGCCGTAGTCGATGATCGGGGTGAACCCGTCCTTGCGCACCCCCGGCGGATCGTCCGGCGCCCGGTTGGTGTCGCGGTAGCCCGGCGTGATCTGCGGCATCGTCGTGCCCGAAGGGTCGTTCCACCACTCCGAGGTCAGTTCCACGACCAGGACGTTGGACTCCTCGACGTACTTCCCGAGCTCGTGGTCCCACACCCAGTTCCGGTAGGCGTTGCGGGAGTAGTACAGGAAGATCCGCCCGTCGTCGAAGAACACGTTCGGGTCGATGAACGGGATGTAGGTGCCCAGCGGCGCCGTCCGGCCCTCCTCCAGGGTCGCCGGCGGCTTCTTCTGCTCGGCGTCCATGATGAGGTTCACGTCGTGGTAATCGGGATCGTAGGGGTGGTAGTCGATCGGCCCCGGCGTGATGTTGTGGAAGGGTCCGGCGGGCGAGTCGGACACCGCGACGCCCACCTTGCTGGGTTCCTCGAAGTCGGCGTAGCCGAAGTGCTCGGCGACGCCGTCGCGCAACCGCGCCGAGTAGAACAGGAAGTACCGGCCCGTGGCGGGGTTGTGGTAGACCTCCGGCGCCCAGAACCAGTCCCGGCCCCACTGGTCGCCGTCGCTCATGTCCAGCGCGCCACCGGGAAGTCGTTGCCACGTCACCAGATCCGGCGACCGGTAGATCGCGAATTCGTGACCGGGGTCGGCGCCGTCGGTCGAGTAGGCGAAGTAGTCGCCGCTGCTCGGATCCCGCAGCACGAACGGGTCGGCCGCGGGCAGCGCCGCGTCGTTGTAGTAGGTCGCGTCACTGGCGGGCCGCGGTGCGGCGGCGGAGCCGGATGCCGTGGCGGCCAGCAGGATCGGCAGCGCGAACAGGATTCCCCGCACTCGGGACCACCGGATCGCCACTCGGTCCTCCTCGACACGCACCGAACTCGCACGAACACCCGCCGTGAACGATTCCGTCGGCCAACGTAGGTTGTCAATACTTTGATCAAGAGCCGACACGCCGACGCGACCTGGCTCCCGCTCCTGCCCTGAAAGCTGGCAAAGTGCAGGTATGCCGTCCGTTCCGTCGTTCCCCCGCCACAGCGCGCGCACCCAGGGCTTCACCCTCGGCGTGCCGCGGACCTTCACCATCACCCCCGATGGCAAGACAGTGCTGTTCCTGCGCTCCGCCAGCGGAACGGACCGCAGCAACGCCCTCTGGCGCTGGGACGTCACGACCGGCACCGAGGCGCTGGTCGCCGATCCGGCCACGCTGCTCATCGACGACGAGGTCTCCGACGAGGAGCAGGCCCGTCGCGAACGGTCCCGGGAACGCGCCACCGGCATCACCGGCTACGCCACCGACAGCACCGGGACCCAAGTGGCGTTCACCCTGTCCGGCAGGCTGTTCCACGCCGACCTGAGCACCGCGGCCGTCCGCGAACTGCCCGCTCAGCAGCCCGTCGCCGATCCGCGGCCGGACCCGCACGGCCGGTGGGTCGCCTACCTCTCCGGCGGGGCGCTGCGCCTGATCGGCACCGACGGCAGCGGTGACCGGGCCTTGGCCGAACCCGAGACCGACACCATCAGCTGGGGAGCCGCCGAGTTCATCGCGGCCGAGGAGATGGCCCGCTACCGCGGCTACTGGTGGTCCCCGGAAGGCACCGCGGTGCTCGCGGCCCGCGTGGACGAAGAACCCGTGCAGCACTGGTACCTCGCCGACCCGGCAGACCCCGCGAAACCACCCCGAACCCTGCGCTACCCCGCGGCGGGCACCGCAAACGCCGAGGTCCGCCTCGCCGTGCTCGGCGTGGACACCGCGCCCGTCGACGTCGAATGGGACCGCGAAGCCCACCCGTACCTGGTCACCGCGCACTGGTCCCGCGGCGGGCCACCGCTGATCGCGGTGCAGAGCCGGGACCAGCGAGTCCAGCTGGTGCTGGCGGTCGACCCCGCCACCGGACGCACTCGCGAAGTGCACCGCGACACCGACGAGCACTGGATCGAGATCAAGCCCGGCTGGCCGGCCTGGCACCCCGGCGGCGAGCTCGTCCGCATCGGCGTCGACGGCGACAGCTACCGCCTGTTCGTCGGCGACGTGCCGTGGACTCCGGAGTCGCTGCAAGTGCGGTCGATCATCGACATCGGCGACGACGTCCTGATCTCCGCCTCCGCCGAGGACCCCGCCGAGATCCACCTGTACCGCTGCACCGCCGACGGCGCCGAGCGCGTCAGCACCGAACCCGGCGTGCACAGCGCAGTCCGCACCGGGACGACCACCCTGCTCGCCCACGCCGGTCTGGAGTCCCAGCACTCCCGCTTCCGCGTGGCCGACGGCGAACGCACCCTCGGCGAGATCCGCTCCCACCCGGAGACCCCGTCGATCACGCCCAACGTGGAGCTGCTGCGGCTCGGTGATCGCGAGCTCCGGACCGCGCTGCTGCTGCCGCAGGGCCACACCGCCGCCGACGGGCCGCTGCCGGTGCTGCTCGATCCCTACGGCGGGCCGCAGGCGCAGCGCGTGCTCGCCCGGCGGCAGGGTTATCTGACCTCCCAGTGGTTCGCCGACCAGGGTTACGCGGTGGTCGTCGTCGACGGCCGCGGCATGACCGGCCGCGGTCCCTCCTGGGATCGCGCGATCAGCGGCGACCTGGCGGAACCGCCGCTGCAGGACCAGGTCGACGCGCTGCACGCGCTGGCCGAGCAGCGCCCCGAGATCGACCTGAATCGGGTCGCGATCCGCGGCTGGTCCTTCGGCGGCTACCTGGCCGCGCTCGCGGTGCTGCGCCGTCCCGACGTGTTCCACGCCGCCATCGCGGGCGCCCCCGTCACCGACTGGCGGCTCTACGACACCCACTACACCGAGCGCTACCTCGGCGACCCCGCGCGGAACCCGCGCGACTACGCCGCGAGTTCGCTCGCCGACGACGCGGAGAACCTGCGCCGACCGCTGCTGCTGCTGCACGGCACCGTCGACGACAACGTCTTCCCCGCGCATTCGCTGCGCCTGTCGGCGGCGCTGCAGGCGGCGGCACGCCCGCACACCATGCTGTCGCTGCCCGGCGTGAGTCACATGCCCACCGACGAGACCACGTCGGAGAACCTGCTGCTGCTCCAGATCGAATTCCTGCGCGCGGCACTGGGCGGCTCCGACCGCACCTCTTCGGCCTGACCGGAACGACCACGCGGGGGCGGCCCGCCGAGCCGCCCCCGCCCGGAACCCGCACGATCCGACCGCACCGCGTCGTCGTTCTACCAGAGCGCGACGACCGGCGGGTTCTCGTGCGAGGAGGGCGTTTCTGCGCGCGGCGGACGATCCTGCGACGCGGCGAGCACGGGCCGCCTGCCTTTGATCTTGCCTTTTCAGGCGAACAGCGGGCCGTCTCCGTGTCTGCTCAGCGACGGGCCAGAGCAAGCCGACAGGGCTCTCCGCGGATTCCTCGCGAGGACAGCGATTTCGTGGTGCAGGGCTTGCCACCTGAGAAATCGCAGCCATACCAAGAAAAAGAGCAGTGAGGTTCCACCACAGCGGGGACCAGACTAGGACCGGGTCAGCGGAAGTTCCGCCCTGAGCTCGAAACCCTCGTCGGACGGCGCCGCGTCCAACGTGCCGCCCAGCATCCGCACCCGCTCCGACAACCCCGCCAGCCCCGAACCGCCACGGCCCACGTCCGGCGCGTTGCCCACCGACACGGCGCGAGCGCTCAGCATCGGAGCACCGTTGCGCACCACGACCCGCAGCAGGTCGTCGTCCCCGGTCAGCTCCACCAGGACCTCCGCACCGGGCGCGTGCTTCGAGACGTTCGTCAGCGCCTCCTGCACCACCCGGTACACGGCCCTGCTCACCCCGGACGACAGCTGCACCGCCTGCGAGCACTCATCGCTGAGCGTCACCCGGACGCCCGACCGCTGGGCCCGCGCCACCAGCTCCGGAATGGCCCGCGCGCTCGTCGAATCCCGCTCTTCGGCCGCCAGGCCCAACGTCGAACGCATCTCGCCCAGCGCTTCCTTCGCCAAACCCCGCACCCGGATCGCCGATTCCCGGACGTCGGGCTCCGCGCTCGTCGCCGCCAGCGCCGCCGCCTCCACCGCGATCAGCGTGACGTGATGGCCCACCGCATCGTGGATCTCACGGGCGATCCGGGCCCGCTCCTCGGCACGAGCGGTGTCGGCCTTCGCGGACAGCTCCGCATCGGTCGCGGCCTGCAGACGGCGCATGCTGGTCGTCAACTGCGCCCGCGTCGCGATCAACGTGCCGATCACCGTCGGACTCCCCGCCGCGATCAGCACCACCGTCACCGTCAGGGCCACGTCCGACGGCGGCAACGACTGCCAGATCAGCACCGGCGCCAACGCGCTCGCCGCGGCCAGCGACACCCAGCCGACCAGCCACCACGTGTGCGCCCGAGCGCGCCCCAACCGGAACAACGCCACGAACGCGGCCGCCCAGCCGAGACCGCCCGCCAAACCCGGAAGGCACAGCACAAGCGCCACCCGCGGCGACCAATGCCGCAAGACCAGACCGGCGGACGCGATCAACCCCGTCACCAAGGCCCACGTCGACCCGTTCTGCGCCAGCAACACCGCCACCGCGGGAAGCAGCACCGCGAGCACGTCCAACAGCACCCGCCGCGGACGTGACTCGGCGAGCCCGCTCAACGCCGCTCGCCCTCACCCGTCCCCGCGACGCGCTGCGCGATCAACGCGGCCTGCACGCGGTTCTCGGCCCCCAGCTTGCTCAACACCGTTGAGACATAACTTTTCACCGTGGCCTCGGTCAACCCCAGCTGCTCACCGATGTGCGCGTTGGAACGCCCGGCCCCGAGCAGCTCCAGCACCTGGCGTTCCCGCGCCGACAAGCTCCGCACCAACCGGACCTCGTGCGCCGAGTCGCCCAGCGAGCGGAACCGCGGCAACAACCGCACCGCGATCCGCGGATCCAGCACCGCGCCGCCGGCGGCCAGGTCCTGCACCGCGCGGACCAACGCCTCCGGTTCCGCGTCCTTCAGCAAAAAACCGTGCGCCCCCAGGCGCAACGCCTCCGCGACGTAGTCGTCCAAGTCGAAGGTCGTGAGCACCGCGCACACCGGAGGACGCGGCAGCCCGCGCAACTCCCGTAACGCGGCCAGCCCGTCCTTGCCCGGCATCTGCACGTCGATCAACGCCACGTCCGGTTGGTGCGTCCGCACCACCGACAGCAGCTCATCGCCGGTGCCCGCCTCCGCGACCACCCGGATCAGGCCGTCATGCTCCAGCAGGACCCGCAGGCCCCGCCGCAACATCACCTCGTCATCGGCCAACACCAGCCGGATCGGCCGCGCCGCGGAACCCTCCGCGGCGGAATCAGCACGCACCCTGGGTCACCTCCCCTGTGCAAAGGGCCGACCGAAGGTTATCGGCAAGGCATTCTTGGTCTGCGTGCAGTACCCGGACACTAGTCCGATCAGCGGCGTGCTTTGCGCCCGTCCTTGCGTTCCCGAACCCGAACCGAGATCCGAACCGGGCTGCCGGTGAACCCGAACTCCTCGCGGAACTTGCGCTCCACGAACCGCCGGTACCCGGCCTCCAGGAACCCGGTGGTGAACAGCACCAGTGTCGGCGGGCGGGGATGCGCCTGCGTCGCGAACAGGATCTTCGGCTGCTTGCCGCCGCGCACCGGCGGCGGGCTCGCCGCGACCAGGTCCGAGAGCCAGGAGTTGAGCCGGCCGGTCGGCACCCGCGTGTCCCAGGACTCCAGCGCGGTGCGCAGCACCGGCGCCAGCTTCGCCACCGAACGCCCCGTCTCCGCGGAGACGTTCACCCGCTCCGCCCACCGGGCCCGCACCATCTCGCGGTCCAGCTCGTTGTCCAGCCGCCGCCTGCGGTCGTCGTCGACCAGGTCCCACTTGTTGCACAGCAGCACCAGCGCACGCCCCGCCTCGATGACCATGCTGATCACCCGCAGGTCCTGCTCGGTCAACGGCTCGGAGGCGTCGATCAGCACGACCGCCACCTCCGCCGCCTCGATCGCGGCCTTCGTCCGCAGCGACGCGTAGTACTCGGTGCCGCTCGCGGTCCGGACCCGCTTGCGCAGCCCCGCCGTGTCGACGAACCGCCACACCTCGCCGTCGAGCTCGACCAGCGAGTCGACCGGGTCGACCGTGGTCCCCGCGACGTCGTGCACCACCGAACGCTGCTCGCCGGTCAGCCTGTTGAGCAGGCTCGACTTGCCCACGTTCGGCTTGCCCACCAGAGCGACCCGGCGCGGCCCGCCGGTGACGCCGAACTGCTCGTGCGGCACGTCCGGGAAGACGTCCAGGATCGCGTCCAGCAGGTCACCGGAACCACGTCCGTGCAGACCGCTGATCGGCCGGGGCTCCCCCAGCCCGAGCGACCATAGGGCCGCCGCGTCGGCGTGGGTGCGCTCGTCGTCGACCTTGTTCGCCGCCAGCAGCACCGGACGCTTCGAACGGCGCAGCACCCGGGCCACGGCCTCTTCCGTCGCGGTCGCGCCGACCTGGGCGTCCACCACGAGCAGCACCGCGTCCGCCGTGGACATCGCCATTTCCGCCTGCTGGGCCACGGCCGCCTGCAGGCCCTTCGCACTCGGCTCCCAGCCGCCCGTGTCGACCACCGTGAAACGCCTGCCGTTCCACAACGCGTCGTAGGACACGCGGTCCCGCGTCACGCCAGGCTGGTCCTGCACGACCGCCTCGCGGCGCCCCAGCAACCTGTTCACCAGCGTCGACTTGCCCACGTTCGGCCTGCCCACGACTGCCAGCACCGGCTGCGGCCCGCCGTCAGCGGCGTCCTCGGCGCCCTCGACCCCGTCGAACTCGGACCATTCGGCCTCGTCCGACCACGTACCGTCCAGGCCGCCGTCGAGCGGCGCACCCACATCTTCCGGGCGGCCCACCGACTCTTCGGTCACGCTCGTTTCCCTCTCGCATCGTCGCTTTCGGAGGTCTCGGCGATCAGCCCGTCCAATTCGGCGATCAGCCCGACCAGTTCATTGCGGACCTGCTCGGTCGCTGCCGTCAACCCGGCGCGCCCCTTGGCCACCGGCAACGTCACCGGCTCGCCGAACAGCACATCCACCCTGGGCAACAGCCTACGGCCCTGCCCAGCCGGACGGTGCGTGCCCCGGCAGGCCACCGGCAGCAGCCGCGCACCGGAAGTCCTCGCCAACCACGCGGCACCGTGCTGCGCGTTGGACACCTCACCATCACCGCGAGTTCCCTCCGGGAACACGCCCACCAACCCGTCCGCCCGCAACACCCGCACCGCCGCCAGCAGCGGAGTGCGGTCCGGTTCCCCGCGGCGAACCGGGATCTGCCCGATCCGGCGCAAGAACCAGCCGAGCGGCCCTCGGAACAACTCGTGCTTCACCAGGAACACCACGTTGCGCGGCAAGATTCCGAACAGCAGCGGTGCTTCCAGCAGCGAACTGTGGTTGGCCACCAGCACCAGCGGCCCGGTGCGCGGAACCCGATCGAGGTGGTGCACCCGCAGCCGGTACGGCAACCGCACGAAGGTCTTGCCGATCCAGCGCCCCACCCGGTGCAGCCGCCACGACGCGCCTTCCGGCAGATCCCCGGCGCTCATCGCCTCGACTCCACCCCGGCGAACAGTCCCCTGGCGTCCACCAGCGTCCGCAGCTGCTCCAGCACGCCCGCCACGTCCAGCTCGGTAGTGTCGAGCTCGACGGCGTCGTCGGCCATCCGCAGCGGCGACACCGCGCGACCGGAGTCGAACGCGTCCCGCCGCTGCACGTCGGCATGCGTGCTCTCCAGATCGGAGACCCGGCCTGCCGCGGAGTCCTGATCGCTGCGGCGGCGCGCCCGCGCCTGCGACGAAGCGGTCAAGTACACCTTCAACTCGGCCTCGCGCGCGACGACCGTGCCGATGTCGCGGCCCTCGACCACCACACCACCAGGTTCGCCCAGCGCCTCCCGGATGAGCCTGCGCTGCTCGTCGACCAGCAGCTCGCGCACGCGCGCGACCGCCGAAACCGCCGAGACCGCACCGGTCACCGCGGCGCCGCGGATCTCCTGCCCGATGTCCTCGCCGGCGAGGGTCACCGTCGGCAGCAGCGGGTTCGTGCCCATCACCGGCAGCGCCGAGGCGGCCACCTCGGCTACCGCTGCCTCATCGGCGACCGACACCTCCGCGCGCAGCACGGCGAGCGTGACCGCCCGGTACATCGCGCCCGTGTCGAGGTACGACGCAGACAGCGCCGCGGCCAGCTTCCGGGCCACCGTCGACTTCCCAGTGCCCGAGGGGCCGTCGAGGGCCACCACCCCACGAAGCTCGGCGTGTGCCACGTCGAGTCTCCTCCTTAGTCACCACCGGCCGAGGAAACGCCGGACCAACCACTCATTGTGCCTGCTCCACCGATGGGTTCCCCACTTGCGTCCACGATCGACGGCACACCGCTCACGGCGCGCGCCCACCGCGCCCCGTCCGAGTCCGGTTCTCACCGGTTCGTCCCAGGCGCTGCTCACGCGCACGCGTTCTTGTATTAGGCTCGAACACGTGGACGTCACAGTGACCCCGCTTCCGGGACTCGGGACCCAACAGGACTTCGTCACTCGTTCCGGGCACAGGATCGGTGTGATCACGTATCGCGACGGACGCTTCGAGCTGATCGTCTCCGGCCACGACGACCCGGACAAGGTCGCCGCCTCGGCCGGGTTGACCTCCGAGGAGACCAACACCCTCGCCAACCTGCTCGGCGCCCCTCAACTGGTGGCGCGCTTGAGCGAGCAGCAGCGCGAGGTCGCCGGGATCAACACCTGGCAGCTCCCGGTCAACCAGGGCTCGCCGTACGACGGACGGGCCCTCGGTGACACCGAGATGCGCACCCGCACCTCGGCGTCGATCGTCGCCGTCGTCCGCGAGGGGACCGTGCACCCGTCGCCGCGCCCGGACTTCGAGTTCAGCGCCGGCGACCTGGTGGTCGTAGTCGGCACCGCCGACGGACTCCGCGCCGCCGGCGAAATCCTCGAACGGGGCTAGGCGCAGAGCCGAGCCCCGCAGAGGACAAGGTCGTCCGCACCCGCCCAAGAGCACCGCGCTCTTGGGCGGAAACCCCGTGCGCTCAAGCAGCGGGACAACTGAATAGGTACTCGGACAGGGGCGAGAGGAAACACGGTGCACGACACGGCGATCTCCCTCATCGAACTGGGAGCGGTGTTCTTCGGTCTCGGGGTATTAGGCCGCCTCGCCTGGAAAATCGGCATCTCGCCGATCCCGCTTTACCTCATAGGTGGAATCGCTTTCGGCACCGGCGGACTGATACCGCTGCACGGGATCGAACCGTTCACGCATCTAGCCTCCGAAATAGGCGTGGTGCTGCTCTTGCTCCTACTCGGGCTGGAGTACTCGGCTGGCGAACTCGTCACGGGGCTCCGGCGTTCCTGGCTTGCCGGTCTGGTCGATCTGGTGCTGAACTCGGCCCCCGGCGCGATCGTCGCCCTGCTGCTGGGCTGGGGTCCGATCGGCGCGCTGACCATGGCGGGCGTCACCTACATCTCTTCTTCCGGCATCATCGCGAAAGTCCTCGGCGACCTCGGCCGGCTCGGTAACCGCGAAACGCCGGTCGTGCTGTCGATCCTGGTTTTCGAGGACTTGGCGATGGCGCTCTACCTCCCGATCCTCACGGCGGTCCTGGGCGGGGTGAGCCTGCTCGGCGGGCTGACCGCCGTCGGCGTCTCGCTGATCGTGATCTCGATCGTGCTCGTCGTCGCTTTGAAGTTCGGCCGCTACGTCTCCGCGCTGATCGACAGCCCCGATCCGGAGGTGTTCCTGCTGCGGCTGCTGGGTTCGGCCCTGCTGGTCGCGGGCATCGCCTCTGAGTTGCAGGTCTCGGCCGCGGTCGGTTCGTTCCTGCTCGGCATCGCGATCTCCGGTTCCACCGCGCAGAACGCGACCCGGATGCTGGAGCCGCTGCGCGACCTGTTCGCCGCGGTGTTCTTCGTGGTCTTCGGGCTCAACACCGATCCGTCGCAGATCCCGCCGGTGCTCGGGTTCGCCCTGCTGCTGGCCGTGGTCACCGCGATCACGAAGATCGGTACCGGCTGGTTCGCCGCCCGTTCCCAGGGCATCGGCAAGATGGGCCGCGCCCGGGCCGGCGCGGCGCTCGTCGCCCGCGGTGAGTTCTCGATCGTCATCGCCGGGCTCGCCGTCGGTTCCGGCGCCGTCTCCGGCGAACTCGCCGCCCTGGCCACCGCGTACGTCCTGCTCATGGCCATCCTGGGTCCGGTCGCGGCTCGCGTCGTCGAGCCCGTCGCCCGGCTGCTCGTCTCGCGGAAGCCGCAGACCCAGTCCTGAGCCGCACCGCACCCCTGGGCACGAGGTCGGGCCGGGGACGCCGGACGATCCGCTGATCGAACGTCCGCGTCCCCGGCCCGACCTCATTGCGGGTTTTCACCGTTCAACTCGAACTGCGCCGAACCCAGGAAAAATTTCACTCGACACTGAACAAATCGCGTCAATCGAACAGGTCGGGCATGAAGCGATCCGAACAGGATCACTTCCGAAGATCACATGCCGACGGCCCGGTAGAGCGCGCCGACCTCCTTGCGGTCCAGCTTGCGGATCGCGCCGGGACGCTCGCTCGTCAGCTTCACCTCGTCGATCGCGGTGCGCACCAGGCGCCGCACCGGGTGCCCGACCTGCTCCAACATCCGCCGCACCACGTGCTTGCGCCCCTCGTGCAGGACGACCTCGACCAGCGCACGACCCTCGTTGACGTCGACCAGCCGGAACTTGTCGACCTTCACCGGACCGTCCTCGAGCTGCACCCCGGAGCGCAGCTGCTTGCCCAGGTCCTTCGCGATCGGCCCCGGCACCTCCGCCAGGTACGTCTTGAGCACCTGGTACGACGGGTGCATCAGCCGGTGCGCCAGCTCGCCGTCGTTCGTGATCAGCAGCAGGCCCTCGGTGTCGACGTCCAGCCGCCCCACGTGGAACAGCTTGCCGTCGCGCTCCCGCAGGTAGTCGCCGATGCAGGGCCGCCCCTTGTCATCGGACATGGAGCACAGGATGCCCTGCGGCTTGTTCAGCAGCAGGTGCTGCACGTCCTCGTTGACGACCACCCTGGAACCGTCCACGTGGATCACCGACGTCTGCGGGTCCACCCGGCGTCCGAGCTCGGTGACGACCTCGCCGTCCACCTCGATGCGGCCTTGGGTGATCATGCCCTCCGCGGCGCGACGCGAAGCCACCCCCGCGCGGGACAGCACCTTCTGCAGCCGGATGCCCTCCGGCTGCGAATCCGCAGCGGACGAAGAAGCCGGGGCACGGTGTTCAGACATCGTCGATCGTATCCACTTCAGGCAACAAGGGAGCCAGCGGCGGAAGATCCTTCAGCGACGACAGTCCGAGCCGTTCCAAGAACAGCTCCGTCGTGCAGTACAGGAACCCGCCGGTCTCCGGGTCGGTACCGGCCTCCTCGACAAGGCCGCGCCCCACCAGGGTACGGATGACGCCGTCGACGTTGACACCGCGTACCGCCGCCACCCGCGCACGGGTCACCGGCTGCCGGTACGAGATCACCGCGAGCGTCTCCAAAGCCGCCCGGGTCAGCTTCGCCCGTTGCCCGTCCAGCAGGTACCGCTCGACGTACGGCGCGTAGGTCTCGCGGGTGTAGAAGCGCCAGCCCTCACCGACTCGGCGCAGGTCGATGCCCCGCTCGGACTGCTCGTAGCCCTGCGCCAGCCGCTGCAGCGCAGTGCGGATCCGGGCGACCGGCTGCTCCAAGGTGTCGGCCAGCAGCTCCTCCCCAGCCGGAACGTCGACCACGAGCAGCAGCGCCTCCAACGCCGAGTCCAAGGCCTCGTCCGCGGTCAGGTCCGGCGGCGTGCGCGACACCGGGGCGCCCGGCGCATCCGCGCGAGGCTGCTCGGCCGCCTCAGCCGCGGGCTCCTGCCCGGCCGCCTCGGGCACGGCGGTGCCGGACTCGGCGAGGTCCTCCGCAGCCCGTTCCTGCTCGACCTGGGGCTCCGCGCCGGAAGCGTCGTCGTTCACTGCCCTCACCCGTATTCCTCGTCGTCCGCACTCCGCCGGTCCGCCTCGGCCGTCGCCCGCGCCTCTTCCAGGCTGCCGCCGACCCACCGCACCAGCAGATCCCCCAGCGGATCCTCCTGCTCGAAGGCGAGCACCTTCTCCCGGAACAACTCCAGCAACGCCAGGAAACGAGCCACGATCTCCACCGTGTGCTCGCAGTCCTCCACCAGCGTCGAGAAGTCCGCGGCGCCCAGCTCCGCCAGCCGCACCCGCAACATCGCCGCGTGTTCCCGCACCGACACCTGGTGCTGGTGGATGTGGTCCAGCGACACCGAAGGCGGTGGTTTCGGCCGGAAGACCGCGGCGGCGATCTCGGCCAGCCGCTGCGGGCCGACCCCGATCATCACCTCGGGCAACAACCCCTCGAAGCGCGGTTCGAGCGCCACCGACCGCGGATAGCGCCGCAGCGCTCCGGCCTCCAGCTCGCTGAACAGCGCCGCGACCTGCTTGTACGCCCGGTACTGCAACAACCGCGCGAACAGCAGGTCGCGCGCCTCCAGCAACGCCAGGTCGTCCTCGTCCTCCACCTCCGCGGCAGGCAGCAACCGCGCGGCCTTCAGGTCCAGCAACGTCGCCGCTACGACCAAGAACTCGGTGGTCTCGTCGAGGTTCCAGTGCTCCCCTAAGGCCTTGGTGTAGGCGATGAACTCATCGGTCACCTTGTGCAGTGCGACCTCGGTGACGTCCATCTGGTGCTGGGAGATCAACTGCAGCAGCAGGTCGAACGGGCCCTCGAAGTTGTCCAGCCGCACCGTGAAGCGACCGGAGGGCTGCGCCTCGTCCGGCGCACCGGCGGGACCCGGTTCGACGGGCGCGGTCTCGGCTTCGGCCCGGTCCTGCACCGGTTCGGCTTCGACCCCGCCGGTGGCGGAATCGGTCACTCGCCGGACTCCGCCAGCAGCCTGCGCACCAGCACCGAGTCCGCGCCTCGCGCATCAAGATCTGCGAGCAGCATCGCCACCCCTTCACGCACGACCCTGCCGCGATCCACCGCGATGCCGTGCTCAGCGCGCAGGGCGAGCCGGGCCTGTTCCAACGCCAGCAACTCCTCATCGGAGACGTACACGGTGATTTTCGCATCGTGCTTGCGGCGCCCCGACCCCGACCTGTCCTGGCGCGGCGCCTCGGGAGCAGCACGGTGCTCGGCCGGCGCCTCCGGGGTGCGCACCGTCGTCCGGAACAGCTCGGACGCACCGGGCAACTCGGCACGACGCCTCACACGCCCTCCCCGGCGCCCAGCCGCACGGGAACGATCACCGCGCGATCACCTCACGAGCCAGCGAGCGGTAGGCCTGCGCCCCCGCCGAGCGCGGCGCCCACCTGGTGATCGGCTCACCCGCCACCGTGGTCTCCGGGAACCGCACCGTCCGGTTGATCACGCTGTCGAACACGACATCGCCGAACGCCTCCACCACCCGCGCCATCACCTCGCGCGAGTGCAGGGTGCGCGGGTCGAACATCGTCGCCAGGATGCCGCTGATCTCGAGCTTCGGATTCAGCCGTTCCTGCACCTTCTCGATCGTGTCGATCAGCAGGGCGACGCCGCGGAGGCTGAAGAACTCGCACTCCAGCGGAATGATCACGCCGTCGGCGGCGGCGAGCGCGTTCACCGTCAGCAAGCCCAGCGACGGCTGGCAGTCGACCAGGATGAAGTCGTACTCCTTCATCGCCGGGAACAGCACGCGCTGCAGCGTCTGCTCACGACCGACCTCGGCGACCAGCTGCACCTCGGCGGCCGACAGGTCGATGTTGCTGGGCAGCAGGTCCATGCCCTCGACGGTCGTGGACATCACGACGTCGCGGACGTCCACCGCCCGTTCCATGATCACGTTGTAGATCGTCTGGTCCAGCTGGTGCGGCTGCACTCCCAGGCCGACCGAGAGCGCGCCCTGCGGGTCGAAGTCCACCAGCAGCACCCGGCGCCCGTACTCGGCGAGCGCGGCACCCAGGTTGATCGTCGACGTCGTCTTGCCGACGCCGCCCTTCTGGTTGCACATGGCGAGCACCGAAGCGGGACCGTGCCGGTCCAGCAGCGGCGGTTCCGGAATGTGCCTGCGCGGCCTGCCGGTCGGGCCGACGTTCCCGTCGGGCGACAACTCGGCTTCACCACCCGAAGCCGACGGCTTGTGCGGGGCGATGCTCAGGTCGACCGCGCCCCGGGACCGCCCTTCGGCGGAGGGCTGCGGTGTCGACATGGCGCTAGGACTCCTTGTCTGCCGGTGACGATCATACCGATCGAGCGCAGCCTAAGTGGCATTCACTACCTGCGGCAACGCGCCTCGCCGAGTCCCGGCGAAATGCGTGCCACCCCACTCCATCGAGTTCAAGTATCGCGTCGGAGCGCCCGCGGATGGGCCGTCGCATACACCTCGCGCAGCGTGTTCACCGTCACCAGCGTGTACACCTGCGTCGTGGTGACCGAGGCGTGGCCCAGCAATTCCTGCACCACCCGCACGTCCGCGCCGCCCTCCAGCAGATGCGTGGCGAACGAATGGCGCAGCACGTGCGGCGACACGGCACTGCTGATCCCGGCTCGGCCCGCCGCGGATTTCAACGCGTTCCACGCGCTCTGCCTGGACAACCGGCCGCCGTGCGAATTGAGGAATACCGCCGAAGCGCCTCTGCCCCGCGCCGCCAGCACCGGGCGGGCCCGCACCAGGTACGCGTCCAGCGCTTCCAGCGCCGGGCGCCCGATCGGCACCAGCCGCTGCCGTCCGCCCTTGCCGTTGAGCAGCACGGTGCGCTCACCCGAGTCGATGTCGTCGACGTCGAGGCCCACTGCTTCCGAGATGCGAGCACCCGAGGAGTACAGCAACTCCAGCAGCGCGCGATCCCGCAGGCCGCGGACGTCCCGCCCGTCGGCGCCGTCGAGCAACCGGAGCACGTCGTCGACCGGCAGCGCCTTCGGCAACCGCCGGGCAGGGCTGGGCGGCGAGACCTCTCGCGCCACGTCCACGTCGACCCACCCCTCGGCGTGGGCGAACCGGTGGAGTCCGCGCACCGCGACCAGCGCCCGCGCCGCCGACGACGGTGCGAGCGGGGCGTGTTCACCACGACCTTCGCGCAATTCCGCGGCGAACGAGGCCAGGTGCCGCGCGTCGACGTCGCGCAAGGTCCGCGCACCCGACTCCGCCACGTGCAGGCCGTACCGGCGCAGATCCCGCGAATAGGAGTCCAGGGTGCTGCGGGCACTTCCGCGTTCCACGGCCAAGTGGTCCAGGAAACCGGCGCACGCGGAGCGCAATGCCTCGGGAAGGTCCTCGAAGGCTTTCACTGCCGGACTCCTCTGCGCGAAACGAACAGGTCGCAGCTTAGGACGCCACGCCGCCGGAGCTCCGGCCACCCGCCATCGTGCCCAATTCCGAAAATCCTTGATCATTGCGTACCTCGGGCAGGGGAATGGCGGAGGAAGCATTGGGCCGAACGAATGCATCTCCGTTCGGCCGTCCACCACAAGACCTCTGGTCTCGTCTATTCTGATCAAGGTGAGCTCCCCGCACGATCCCGGCAGGATGCGCATCGGCGATCACGAACGCGCTCAAGCGATCCAGGCGCTCGGCGAGCACTACGCCTTGAGCAGGCTGTCCCTGACCGAATACGAAGAGCGCGTCGACCGCGCCACGGGATCCGTCACCCGCGGCGACCTGATGGAGCTGTTCAGCGACCTGCCCGCGCCACGACCGACCGGTTTCGCGCAGATCCCCCAGCCGATGGGTCCCGCACCGATGCCGTACGGCATGCCTCCGCACCCCTACGAGGGCGCGACGAGGTCCGACAAGTCACGGCTCGCCGCGGGGCTCCTGCAGATCCTGCTGCCGTTCGGGGTCGGCCGGTTCTACACCGGGCACACCGGCATCGCGGTGGCCCAGCTGCTGCTGTTCTTCCTCGGCGGAGTGATCACGTGCGGGCTCGGAACCTTCGCCGCGGTGATCTGGTGCGTGATCGACGGGATCGTCCTCCTGAGCACCGAGAGCACCGACGCGCACGGGCGCGTTCTGTCGTCCTGAACAGGGGTTCTCTCGGCCGGAGCAATGCGTCGTCCCTCGCGGAGCGCCCGGCTGCGCGGCGCGGGTTGGTCGTCGCGGAGTTCGACACTCCGCGACGACGCGTCACCCGTGCAGCCGGGAGCTCATCCGGTGCGGCCGGTCGATCCACTGCGCGGAAGCGGATCGCGGCTCGGCGGCGCCGGACCGCACCGCGTGCACCGCGAGCAGCCCAGCGACCGCGGGAGCGTTCACGATCTCCCCGGCGAAGACCATGCGCAGCGCCTCGTCGAACGGGAACCGGCGGATGACCAGGTCGGCCTCTTCGTCACCGGTCGCCGCCGGCCGCCCCACCTCGGTGAGCTCGCGCGCCAAGAACACGCGCTCGCTCTGATCGGTGAACCCCGGTGAAGAGGCGATGTCCGCCAGCACCGACCAGGTTCCCGCGGCCAGGCCGACTTCTTCGGCGAGTTCCCGCTGCGCCGTCCGCAGCGGGTCCTCACCTGCGATGTCGAGCAGCCCCGCGGGGAGCTCCCAGAGTCGCCGCCCCACCGGGTAGCGGTACTGGTGGATCAGGACCACCTGATCGTCCGCGTCGAGCGCCACCACCGACACGGCGCCGAGGTGCTCGACGACCTCGCGGCGGGCCTGGCCGCCACCTGGCATCGCGACCTCATCGGCCCGCAACGCGAGGATCTTCCCGACGTAGACGTCCTGGGACGTGACGGTGGCGAACCGGTGCGTGCCGTCGGTCCGTTCGATCTCGCCGTCGTGCGTGTTGTCTGCGCTCACGGAGCCACCCTACGGGTGGAGATCAGACCCCTGCCTGCACGTTGTCCGTCAACTCGACCGGGAGCCGTTCCGCCGCGCGGTAGTCGACGGCGGCCCGGACGAAGGCGGCGAACAGCGGGTGCGGACGGGTCGGACGGCTCTTGAGCTCGGGGTGCGCCTGGGTCCCGACGAAGAACGGGTGCTGCTCGGTCGAGAGCTCCACGAACTCGACCAGGCGGTCGTCGGGCGAGGTGCCCGAGAACACCAGACCCGCCTTGGCCAACCGGTCCCGGTAGGCGTTGTTCACCTCGTAGCGGTGCCGGTGCCGTTCGGCGACCTCGGTCGTGCCGTACGCCTCGGCGACCACCGACCCTTCGACCAGCTTCGCCGGGTACGAACCGAGCCGCATCGTGCCGCCCATGTCCCGATCCCCGGAGAGCACGTCGCGCTGGTCCGCCATGGTGCTGATCACCGGGTGCTGGCAGGGTTCTTCGAACTCCGCCGAATTCGCCCGCTTGAGCTCGGCCAGCGAGCGGGCCACCTCGATCACCATGCACTGCAGGCCCAGGCAGAGGCCCAAGGTGGGGATGCCGTGGGTCCGGGTGTACCGGATCGCCCCCAGCTTCCCTTCGATCCCGCGAACCCCGAAGCCACCGGGAATCAGCACGCCGTCCATGCCGGCGAGAGCGTGCGCGGCGCCCGCGTCCGTCTCGCATTCATCGGACGGGACCCACGCGATCTCGACCTTCGCGCGATGCGCGAAGCCACCGGCGCGCAGCGCCTCGGTGACCGACAGGTAGGCGTCGGGCAGGTCCACGTACTTGCCGACCAGTGCGATCCGCACCCGCTCGGTCGGCTTGTGCACCCGGTCCAGCAGGTCGCCCCACACCGTCCAGTCGACGTCCCGGAACGGCAGTCCGAGGCGCCGGACCAGGTAGGCGTCCAGCCCTTCGCCGTGCAGCACCCGCGGGATGTCGTAGATCGACGGGGCGTCCGGGCAGGCGACGACCCCGTCGGAGTCCACATCGCACATCAGCGCGATCTTGCGCTTGAGGTCCTCCGGGAGGTCCCGGTCGGCACGGCACACCAGCGCGTCGGGCTGGATGCCGATGTTGCGCAGCGCCGCCACCGAGTGCTGGGTGGGCTTCGTCTTCAGCTCGCCCGACGGAGCCAGGTACGGCACCAGCGACACGTGCAGGAAGAAGCAGTTGTCCCGGCCGACGTCGTGCCGCATCTGGCGGCAGGCCTCCAGGAACGGCAGGGATTCGATGTCGCCGACCGTGCCACCGACCTCGGTGATGACCACGTCCGGCGTCCGGCCGTCCTCGTCCGGCTCGGACATCGCACGGATGCGAGCGATGATCTGGTCGGTGATGTGCGGGATGACCTGGACGGTGTCGCCCAGGTACTCGCCGCGACGCTCCTTCGCGATGACCGCCGAGTAGACCTGGCCGGTCGTCACGTTCGCGTTCTTGGTGAGGTCCCGGTCAAGGAACCGTTCGTAGTGTCCGATGTCGAGGTCGGTTTCCGCCCCGTCCTCGGTGACGAAGACCTCGCCGTGTTGGAACGGGTTCATCGTTCCGGGGTCGACGTTGAGGTAAGGATCGAGCTTCTGCATCGTCACCCGCAGGCCGCGGGAGGTCAGGAGTTCGCCGAGACTCGACGCGGTCAGGCCTTTGCCGAGTGAGGAGGCGACACCTCCCGTGACGAACACGTGCTTGATCGTGCGTGCTTGCGGCACCAAGAAGGCTCCCCGTGGTCAAGCCGTCGCCGGGCTAGTGAATCTGCGCTGGCAGGACGGCTGATTCCGTCTCTCCCACGGGATTTCAGCCTAACGCACGATGAACCGCCGGTACACGGCGACCCGCATGGCTTGGAACACGATGCGGAGCTCCAGGTCAACCGCCGTTGGTGCACGCGTCACTCTGATCACCACCGCCCCACCCGCCTCTCGCGTCACCGGACCGGTGGCGTTCCCGCCACCTCGAGCCAGCGAACCGAGTCCTCGGGCGGCAGCGCGGCCGCCCGCATCCGCTCCACCAGCTCGCGGTGGTTCTGCACCGCCACCGGATCGTCGATCAGGCTGGTACTCGAACCGAACGTGCTCACCACCGCTTCGGGCAGCTCCAAGTCGAACGACAGCAGTGAGAACGGTTCATCGGCCGCCAACGCTCCCGCGCTGAACGGCAGCACCCGGACCGTCACGGCCTCCCGCTGCGCCAGCTCTCGCAACCGTCCGAGCTGCCGCTCCAGCACGCCTCGCCCACCGACCTCGCGGCGCAACGATGATTCGGCGAGCGTCAAGTCCAGCCGGAGCT
Source organism: Saccharopolyspora sp. NPDC002578 (assembly GCF_053592695.1). Taxonomy (NCBI): domain Bacteria; kingdom Bacillati; phylum Actinomycetota; class Actinomycetes; order Pseudonocardiales; family Pseudonocardiaceae; genus Saccharopolyspora; species Saccharopolyspora sp. NPDC002578. The sequence continues at coordinate 46,652 of NZ_JBSFWJ010000041.1, forward strand.
CACCGGATTCCACCCGCTGCTGGCGGCGGCGGAGCACTTCGAGCGACCGTTCGACCTCCGCCGCGGACCGGTCCGCCAGCCGCACCGCCTTGACGGCCGCCGCGTACTCGGCGGTCTGCACCAGCTCAGGCACCGACTCGGTGGCGAACACCTGCACCGCCGCGGCCTCCGCCTCGAACCCGATGTGCTGGCGCGCATCCGGGGGCAGCACGTCCCGGTAGGACTCCCACCACCCGCGACGCCGAGCGGAGTGCGCCAGGGCCACCAGCCGATCTCGGTGCTCCGCGGCGGCGTGGCAGATGTCCGCGAGCGCGATGACCGCGTCGACCCCGACGTGCTGCCGAGCCCCCTCGATCTTGCTGATCTTCGCTTGGGGCCAGTCCAGCCGGGCGGCGACGTCGGCGTGGGTCAGCCGGGCCGCATGCCGCAACCTCCGCAGCTCTCCGGCGAGCAGGTGGCGGCGGACCATCGGACTGCCCGACGCGTGACCTGGTGGGCTTTCGAGGTCCCGACCGAGGTCTTCCCGCCGGATTCCGGCTGGAACGTCCCTGCCGTCGTCCGACGCGGACCGACCGGAGCCGAAGTCGTCGGCACGGCCGTGCTGGGTGGATCGCGTCTCGCTCATGGACTCAAGTCTGATCACGCCGCACCGCGCGGTCCAGGAACGTCACTCCATCGAATTATCGCGAATCGAATAATTCTCGAACATCATCGATGGCATGGACCTCACCACCCGGCCCGGCGCCGCCCCCTCCGTCCGCGTCCTGCCCCTCCCCCGGACGCGGCCGGAGCGCCGGGCCGCCCAGCCGGGCGGCGCACTCGCGTATGCGCCGCCCGGCGCGGCCGCACCGCCGGGCCGGGCACGGCTCTGCTCAGTCGCGCGTACCGGGCACCATGCCCTCTGCGCTGCTGGCCGTGCCGTAATGCCCGGCCCGGCGGTCGAGCTGTTCCCGCAGCGCCAGCACCGCGGCGACCTCGCCCTGGGGTGTGTCGGCGTTGTCCACCGTCGACAGCGCCGACGAGACCGCCGTGTCGGCCCGCGCGAACCCGACCGGCCCGTCACCGGCCGCGGACCCGCGGCCACCTGCGAGCACCGCACCACCACCGGAGCGGTCCAGCTGGGACGCGAAGCGGGCCAAGAACGCCGCCCGATCCGCGGCGCCGGCTCCACCACGCCCTTGGCCGGTCAGCACGAGCGCGAGCGGCGCGGAACGCACATCACCCACCGCCGTGGCGAAGCCCCCCTCGGTCAGCCCGGACATCGCGGCCGCGCGTTCCTCCGGGGAGACCTGGGGTGCACCCGTCCGCTGGTCGACCAGGGTCAGCGGCCCGAGCAGCCCACCGGTGAGCGTGCCGACGTCGGTAGCGGTGGGCAGCTGCACCCCTGCGGGCAGCAGCCGGGTCACCAATCGGCGTACCTGGTCGGAGCGGTCCGGATCCGCCACGGTCTCGGACAGGCGCACCTCGCCGGTGACTTGCGCGCCAGAGGCTTCGACCATCCCGCGCATCGCCGCCCTGTCCTGTTCCGGCACGTCCCAGGAGCTGAAGAGGACGACGCCGCGGTCCGCGAGCCGACCCTGCACGGCCAGCGGCGCGGTCGCCGCGCTGAACCGGTGCGCGCCGTCGAGTTCCCCGCGCAACGCGGCCCGGTCGGCCTCCAGCTCCTCCACCTGGCGTCCCAGGGAGTCGCGTTCCTGTCCGACGTGCGAAAGCAGCCGTTCGCTCAGCGACGTCGACCCGAGCACGATGCCCACGGCCAGCGCCAGCAAAACCGCGATCAGGGAGATCACGTGGTGCCGCAGCGAGATCATGCGAACCACTCCCCCAGCCGACCGAAGGCCGAACGGGCGAAGTCGACGAGCACCGCGAGGAAGGAGGCGCCGAAGCCGGACACCGCCAACGCCACGCCCAACACCACGAGCGCGGCCACCAGGAGCATGGCGAGCGCACCGTTCGATCCCGCGGCCCGCTGCAACGACGCGACCGCCGCACCGTCGACGAGCCTGCTGCCCAGCCGCAACCGCGTCAGGAAGGTGGACGGGTTCGAGCCGGACCGACCGCGATCGAGGAATTCGTGCAACGTCGCCTGGAACCCGACCGTCACCACGAGGCGGGCGTTGTGAGCATCAGCGATCAGCAAGGCGAGGTCCTCCGGATTCCCGGAGGCGGGGAACGTCAGCGCACCGATGCCGAGATCTTGGATGCGCTCGATCCCCGGCGCATGGCCGTCGAGGTGGGCGGGCACGACCACCTCCGTCGCCCGCTTCAGCGTGTCGGTCGCGATGCCGCTGGGGTCACCGACGATCACGTCGGGGTGGTAGCCGGCGCGCAGCAGCGTGTCGGCCCCAGCGTCCACGCCGATCAGCACCGGCCGGTAGTGCTTGATGTAGCGCTTGAGGCGCTTCAGGTCGTCGGCGTGCCCGTAACCGGGCACCAGCACCAGCACGTGGCGCCCCTCGATCGGCACCGTGACCGCGGGGACGCCCACGCCGTCGAGGATGAGCATCCGCTCGGTGCGCAGGAACTCGATGGTGTCGGCCGAGAACGCTTCGAGCTGAGCGGTCATCCCGGTCTTCGCCTCGATCAGCTGGTCCGCGATCGAGTCGGCGTCCTGGTCGGTTCCGGACGCGAGCTCGCGGTCACCGGAGTACACCCGCCCCTCGTGCAGCCGCAGCCGAGCTCCGTCCTTGATCATTCGCATCGGATCCCTCCCGACGCGGTCGATCAAGGTGACCCCGGCGGCGGACAACACTTCCGGCCCCAAGTTGGGGAACCGGCCCGAGATCGACGGCGCGGCGTTGACCACGGCGACGACACCGGCCGCCACCAAGGCGTCCGCCGTCCGACGATCGAGGTCGACCTGATCCAGCAGAACGATGTCACCGGGGCCGAGCCGCTGCGGCAGCTCGCCGGAACGACGTGGAACGCGCGCCGTTCCGGTCACTCCCGGCCGAACTTCCTCCTGGCGTGCGAGCAGACCACTGAGCTTCATGGACCGATGGTGACAAAGGGATCACCGTCCGAGCGGCCGCCACGCCGTAGCCGTAGGTCCGATCAGTCCATCTTAATTGATCCAAATGGACCAATCCGGTCAGTGGCGTCCAGCGGCGTCCTTCTTCTTGCCGCGGCCCTGCCCGCGGCCGGGCTCGGCCATCGACTTGTGGGAGGCGGCGGTCGCCAACAATTCCTCGGCATGGGCGCGCCCCGTGGCCGTGGAGTCCAAACCGGCCAGCATTCGGGCCAGCTCGGCGACCCGCTTCCCGGCGGCGACCGTGCGCACGTCGCTACGGGTCAGCCCGGTGTCGTTCGATCCCTTGTCGACCACCAGGTGCCGGTCGGCGTACGCGGCGACCTGGGCGAGGTGGGTCACCACCACGACCTGGTGGGTGCGGGCCAGCCGCGCCAGCCGACGACCGATCTCGACGGCCGCGCGTCCACCCACCCCGGCATCGACCTCGTCGAACACCAGCGTCGGCACCGTGTCGGCGTCCGCCAGCACCACTTCCAGCCCGAGCATCACCCGCGAGAGCTCACCGCCCGAAGCTCCCTTGTGGATCGGCAGCGACGGCGCTCCGGAATGCGCGATCAGGCGGAGCTCGACCTCGTCGGTCCCTTCCGGGCCCGCGGCCAGGGTCCGGTCGCCCACCCGCAGGGCGGACGAGTCGGACTCGTCGATCTCCTTGGGCTCGACCACGACCTCCAACCGGGCCTGCGCCATGGCCAGTCCGGTGAGCTCCTCGGACACCGCCGCCGCGAGTCCAACGGCGGCTTCCTGCCGCTCCTTGGACAGCACCTGGGCGTGCTCGGCGAGTTCGACTGCGAGCTCATCGCGGCGCTGCGCGAGCGCGGCGAGCGCCTCGTCCGAAGTGTCCATCCCCGCCAGGCGTTCACGCGCGTCGGCCGCCCATGCGAGGACGCCGTCGACGTCGGCGGCGTACTTCTTGGTCAAGTTCTTCAACTCGGCCTGCCGAGCCAGCACCTGCTCCAGCCGCCCCGGATCGGCGTCCAACCGGTCCAGGTAACCGCCGAGCTCGGCGCCGACATCGGCCAGCACCGCGGTGGCTTCCGCGACCCTCGAGTCCAGCTCGCGCAGCACGGGGTCCTCGGCTCCGCCGAGCCGACGGCGCGCATCACCGAGCAATCCCATCGCGCCGGGAGACTCAGGATCGCCGTCCGCCGCTCCGCTCACCGCGTGCTGAGCGCCCGCGGCGATCTCGCGCAACTGGTCCACGTCGGAGAGCCGGCGCGCCTCATCGACCAAGGCGGTGTCCTCGCCCTGCTCGGGGGCGACGGCCTCGATCTCGTCCACTCCGTGCCGGAGCATCTCGGCCTCACGAGCCCATTCGCGAGCGCGCTCGGTGCGTTCGGTCAGCTCCCGCACCGCGTCAGCCCATTCGGCACGCACCCGCTGGTACTGGGCGAGCACGTCGGCCACCGGATCTCCGGCGAACCGGTCCAGCACCGCCCGCTGCTCACCGGCGCGCAGCAGCCGGAGCTGATCGTTCTGCCCGTGCACCGCCAGCAGCTGCTCGGACAGCTCGGAGAGCACCGCGTTCGGCACCGCCCGACCGCCCAGGTGCGCGCGGGAACGACCATCGTTGTTCACGCTGCGCAGCGCGATGAGGCTGCCGTCATCGTCCGGTTCGGCACCGGCGTCCCTGGCGACCTTCGCCGCCCCCGTCTCAGGGGCGACCTCGAACCGCCCTTCCACCAGAGCCCGAGGACTATCGGATCGGACTCGCGAAGCATCGGCGCGCCCACCGCTGAGCAGATGCAGCCCCGTGACCACCATCGTCTTGCCAGCTCCGGTCTCACCGGTCACCACGGTCAGGCCAGGGTGCAGCTCCAGCGTGGCATCGTCGATGACTCCCAATCCTTGGATGCGCATCTCAGCCAACACATCAAGCACCCTAGCGGTCGGCCCCGACCGCCCGAGCCCCGCCAGCCCGATCAATGCCACCGATCCGAGCGGGGACGTGCCTCCCGGACGCTCCGGCAGGCCGATCATGGCCGGTCAGTCGGCTGCCGGGCCGCGCCACCCTTGCACCGGCAATTCGAACTTCCGCACCAGACGGTCGGTGAAGGACGCGTCGTACAACCGAACCAGCCGCAACGGGTTCGCCCCGGCGATGACCTCGACCCTGGCGCCCGCGGGCAGGTCGAAGTGCCGTTGCCCGTCGCAGCACAGCACCGCGTCGTGGCCACCGTGGTCGATCTCCAGCGCGACCGTCGAATTCCGCGACACGACCAACGGGCGGGCGAACAACGCGTGCGCGTTGCTCGGCACCACCAGCAGAGCCTCCACCTCGGGCCAGACGACCGGGCCACCCGCCGAGAACGCGTAGGCGGTGGATCCGGTCGGGGTCGAGCAGAGCACTCCGTCGCATCCGAACGCCGACACAGGATGACCGTCGACCTCGACGACCACGTCGAGGATGCGCTCCCGGCTGCTCTTCTCGACGCTGGCCTCGTTCAACGCCCACGTGGTGGCCAGCACCCGCCCGTCGAGCATCGCGGTGATGTCGATGGTCATGCGTTCTTCGACGTGGTAGCGCCCCTCGACGACCGCGAGCACCGCTTGGTCGAGCGCGTCGGAGTCGGCTCCGGCGAGGAACCCGACGCGCCCGAGGTTGACCCCGAAAACCGGGACTCCGGGCAACCGGGCGAGCTCGGCGGCGCGCAGCAGCGTGCCGTCACCGCCGAGGACGAACACCAACTCCGTTCCCGCGGCCGCGTGCGGCCCGGAGGACACGGCCTGGGTGTAGCAGCCGGGGCTGAGGTCGCGCGCCTCGTCCTCCAGCACCCGAACGCGCACCCCGGCTCCGACCAGCTGCCCGGCGACCTTCTCCGCCGTGCGCAGATTGTGCTGTTTACCGGTGTGGACCACCAGCAGCACCTCTCGGGTCAACTCCGGCTCCCTTGTCGGTGCTCGGTCGTTCCGGCTGGAGCCTCCCCGGCTCCGCCGTTCTTCCCCGTCGTCTGCGGGCCTCGGCGCACCGCGTCCTCGACGAGTTCCGAGGCCACGGCTGGTTCCGTGCTCGCCCCCGCCCGCAGCCAGACGAAGAACTCGACGTTGCCCGACGGACCCGGCAGGGGACTGGCTTCGACGCCCTGCACACCCATCCCGGCGTCGGCGGCGAAGCGCACGACATCGAGCACGGCCTCGGCGCGCAATTCAGGATCGCGCACCACACCGCCGGACCCCAACCGCTGCTTGCCCACCTCGAACTGCGGTTTGACCATCGGAACCAGATCGGCGCCCGGCTTCGAGCACGCCAGCAACGCGGGCAGCACCAACTTCAGCGAGATGAACGACAGATCGGCGACCACGAGGTCCACCGGACCGTCGATGTCGGTCGGCTCGAGCGCGCGGACGTTGGTGCGGTCGTGGATCCGAACCCGCTCATCGGTCTGCAGCGCCCACACCAGCTGGCCGTACCCCACGTCCACGGCCACGACCTCACGTGCCCCTCGGCGCAGCAGGACGTCGGTGAATCCACCTGTCGACGCCCCGGCATCGAGGCAACGACGCCCTTCGACGGACAGGCCCGACTCCCCGAACACGTCCAGCGCACCCAGCAGCTTGTGCGCGCCGCGGGAGGCCCACCGCGGATCTTCGACGTCTTCGGTCACGACCACCGGAGCGTCGATCTCGACGGCGGTGGCGGATTTCCGGGCGAGCATGCCCCGCACCGTCACCCGGCCCGCGGCGATCAGTTCCGCGGCGTGCTCGCGGGACCTGGCCTGCCCACGTCGTACGAGTTCAGCGTCCAAACGCGCCTTGCGCGGCATCCTGATCACCCACCGCCGGTCGAGCCGGACAGCATGTTCTCGGCTTTGCTCAGCGCGTCCGACAGCGCCGTGTGCACGGCTTCGAATCGTTCGACGTGGTCTGCCACCGGCAGCTCGCGCACCTCGTCGAGCCGTGCGAGGGCCTCACCGATCGCGTGCTCGGCCGCCGACCCGTCGTCCGACGGTCTCGCCAACATCGACGGGTTCGGGGCGTGAGAGCCGCCCTGTCCTGGAGAGGTCATCGTCTCCCGCTTCTGTTGCCCACGTCGCCGGACGTGTCACGACGACTACATCAACGCTATCCGACCAAGACGACCGGTGTGCGGACCCTGGCCGCTTCAGCCCAGGGCCAACTCGCGCAACGCATCGCTGGACGCGGCGTCCTGCGCACGAACCTCGACGGGGCCGGAACCGAGCGGCCACCAGGCCGCGCACAACGCGCGGAGCGCACCGAGAGCGGCGACCCGTGCCTCGCCGGAGTCCGGCTGCGGCGCGGTGTCCGCCGACAGCTCCAGCACTCCTTCGCCGACGCGAACCTTCCAGCCCGCCTGTTCACCGACCACCGTGGCCGACGGCGGCAGGTTCAGCCCGCGCAGATCGTCCGCGACGTGGTCCGGACGCTCCTCGACGGGGGCGAACAACACGTCGGCGGCCGTGCCGACGCCGGTCAGCACCATCAGGGACGGCATCCCCGAGCGGACGGCTCCGCCGATGTCGGTGTCCAGTCGATCGCCCACCATCAGCGGACGGCTCGCCTGCGCCGAGGACACGGCGCGGGCCAGCAACGGCCGTTCCGGTTTGCCCGCGACCTGCGGCTCCTGCTTGGTCGCCGCACGAAGCGCAGCGACCATCGAACCGTTGCCCGGCAGCTCGCCGCGTTCGGTCGGCAAGGTGGCGTCGGCATTGCACGCGACCCACAGCGCCCCGTCCCGGATCGCCAAGCACGCCTCCGCGAGGTTCCACCAGCCGGTGTCGGGCGAATGCCCCTGCACCACCGCGACCGGCTCGTCCGCGTTCTCCCGGACCGGGGTGAGCCCGACCTGCGCGACCTCGTCCGCCAACGCCGCCGACCCGACCACCAGCACCTTCGCCCCGGCGGGCAACTGCTCGGCGAGCAGTGCCGCACCTGCTTGCGAACTGGTGCTCACCTCGTCGGGAGTGGCGCTCAAGCCGAGCGAGTTCAAGTGCTCGGACACGGCCTGCGCCGGCTTCGAGGCGTTGTTGGTCACGTAGCGGACCAGAACGCCTCGAGCACGGACCTCCGCGATGGCTTCGTCAGCGCCGGGAGCGAGCTGCCCACCGCGGTACACGGTGCCGTCGAGATCGAGCAGCACCACGTCGTGGTGATCGAGCAAGGTGCCGGTCACTGCGATTCGTCCCCTCGCGGGTCACTCGCCTTCACTGCACGGTCGGTCTGCGCCGCCTCGTCATCGGCGTCCTTCGACACCTCGGCGGCCGGAATGTCCGCTTCATCGTCGACGACCGCTGCGGGCGTCTCATCGAGGTGCTGGTCGTCCTCCTCGGCATCGTCGATCTCAGCGGACTCCACGACGGCGGCCGGACCCGCTGCCGTCGCCTCTGCCACGAGCTCTTCCGCATCGACGTCACCACCGAGCTGGGCGACCAGTTCGTCCAGACGCTCCGGCGCGTCGGTGTCACCGTCGTCGTCCGCGTGGGCCGCATGCACGAACCACGTGAACGACTCCTGAACCCGGTCGGCCGCGAGCAGGTTGTCCGCGTACGCGTAGAACAGCCGGGCGCTCCAAGGCTCCTGCTGCTTCGGGTCGAGTTCGGGGATCTGCAGGCTCACCACCGACGCCTCGATCTCACCGAGATCCCGGCGGGCACCGGCCGCAACGATCCGCAGCTCAACGGCTTCCCCGCCGACCAGTTCGGCCGCCTCGGCGCTCCGGCTCAGCTCGAGGGCGCGCTGCGGGCGGCCCAGTGCGCGCTCGCAGTCCGCCATGATCGCGATGTGGCCGGGACCGCCGCCCATGCGGCGGGCGGCGCGCAGCTCGGACAGCGCCTCGGTCCACTCACCCATCTGGTAGGCGCACAGACCGTTCGCTTCACGTGCCGCACCGATCCGCGACGCGCGGTGCCGGGCGTAGCGGGCGTGCACCAAGGCCTGTTCCGGGTCGGTGTCCATCAGCTTGCCGGCCGCGACCAGGTGGGCCGCGACCTTGTCCGCGAGGCCCTTCGGCAGCGAACGCATGTCGCGACGGATCTCGCCGTGCAGTTCGGAAGCGTCGACGTCCTCCGGCAGTTCGGGAGCCACCTCCACCGGCTTCGCATCCACGGCTTCGTTCGCCGACGTCCCCTGCCGGGGGTTGCCCCCGCGATCGTCCCGCCGCGGACCACCCCGCCCGCGGTCGTTCGAATTCGGACGCTGCCGGTCGTCCCGGCGCGGCCGGTCGTTGTCGAAGCGTTCGCGCTTGCCTTGCGGCCGAGGGGCACTCCGGCGGTCGTCGCGCTGCCGGTCGTTCGGCGGGCGGCCACCACGGTCGTCGCGCCGGTCGTCGTTGTACCGCCGATTCCCGCCGCGGTCGTCGCGACGCTTGTCCGCCCAAGGGCGGTCATTGCGGTCGCGACCCTCGTTCTTGCGGTCGTTCCACGAACGGTCCGTCCTCGGCCGGTCGTCGCGTCGCCGATCGTCAGGGCGCTGTCCACCGCCCTGGTAGCGGTTGCCACCCTGCCGGTTGTCGTCCGGGCGGCCGCCGCCACGCCGGTCGTCGTCGCGCCCGTTGTCCGGTCGGCGGTCGTCGCGCTTGAAGTTCGAGTTGGGCCGGTCCCGCCGGTCATCGAACCGGGGCTTGTCCCTGCGGTCACCGCCGCGGAACTCGCCGCGAGTGCGGTCGTCCCGCCCGCGGTCGTCGCGCTGGGGCCGGCTCGGACGGTCATCGCGGTCGAACCGACCGCCGCGGTCGTCCTGCCGGTCGAAGCGGCGCGGACCGCCACCGGCACCCCGGCCACCGTCGTTGCGCCGGTCGTCGCGGGGACCACTACGCCGCTGGTCGGACGGACGTCCGCCCTTGCGGTCGTCGAACTTCGAGTCCCGGCGGAATCCGCCCTTGTCGCCAGGACGGCCCTTGCCGTCCTTGCGGTACTTCGAATCGTCCTTGCCACCAGGGCTGCCCCAGGTCTGCTCATCGCGGCCTTGGCCGAACGCGCGCTGGCGGTGACCACCATCGGCACGACGATCCTCGATGCGAGGACCGCTGCGACGGTCGTCCCGTCGATCCTTGTTCCCGAACCGGTCGCCGCCACCACGACCCTGGCGTCCGCGATCGTTCGCCGAGCCGCGGGACCCACCGTCGCGGCCGCGGTCGTTCTTAGCGCCGCCGAACCCGCGTCCGGCCGACCCGTTCCTGCCGGCCTGGCCGCTACGGCCGGAATCGGCTCCGCGGCGGTCGCCGCCGCCACGTGTGTCGTCGGACCCGGACACCAGACCTCCTGGAAACGTACAACTCGGTTAACTACCAGCGTAGACCTCAGCGCCACCCGCTCAGTCGGGAGCGCCTGCGTGCGCTGCGGGACGGATCAGAACCAGTCCTCGGCACGAAAAAAAGGGGCCGACCGGTCCGTCCCGTTGGACGGGCCCGGTCGGCCCCTTCTGATGAGTATTGTCGGCGGTGTCCTACTCTCCCACACCCTATCGAGTGCAGTACCATCGGCGCTGGAGGGCTTAGCTTCCGGGTTCGGAATGGGAC
>NZ_JBSFWJ010000042.1:0-56117 GCF_053592695.1 Saccharopolyspora sp. NPDC002578
GGTGGCGGAACCTCAGTGGCTTCCTCGCTGCGGGATCTTTTTCCCAAGTGGCTCCGCCACGAGGGAAAAAGCTGTCCTCGCGAGGAAGCCACTGAGAACCCGCGGGTTGTCACCTTTGTGACGTGGGCTATGCGCTGACGCGCATACAAGCACGGCCTTCGGCCGCAAGGCAGGCTTGCTTCGACCGCCCAAGGCACGGCTTCGCCGCTGGGCGCGGTTTTCGGCTGCGGGCGAGCGTGGTTCGTCTGGTCTTGGCGGGGCTCCGCCGAAGGGTCTGGCCTGCTCGGGATCGGCAGGGAGCTTTGGTGCGCAGGCCGTTGGGGGCCTTCGGTGGAGCTTGGGTGGTGGGTTTGGCCGGTGGGGCTGTTCGGGGTAATAGGCTGCGGCTTATGGAGGTGTTCCATCTGCGGTACTTCGCCGCCGTCGCCGAGAACCTGAGCTTCTCCAAGGCTGCGCGCCAGCTGCACATGGCGGTGTCGCCGCTGAGCAGGCGGGTGCGCGACCTGGAACGCGAGCTCGGAGTGCGGTTGTTCGACCGCGACTCGCACAGCGTGAACCTCACCCCGGCCGGCTCCGCGCTGCTGCCGCTGGCCACCGACGTGCTGAACCGCTTCGACGACCTCCCCGGCAGGCTGCGCCAGCAGGTGGACACCCGGCAGCGCGTGGTCCACGTGGGCGTGCCGCCGGGCCTGCACCCGACGGTGCGGGAACGGCTGCGGGAGTTCGACCGCACCGCGGGCTGCGAGGTGCGGCGCTGGCCCGGCGGCAGCCAGGACCTGCTCGACCAGGTGCGCCGCCGCGAACTGGAACTCGCGCTGGTGCACCTGCCCGCGCACGCCGAAGGCGTGGAATCCAGCGAGGTGCTGCGGGAACCGCTGGGCGCGGTGTTGCCCGCCGCCGAGTTCGCCGACCGGGAATCGGTGTCGCTGTCCGAGCTGACCGGGCACGTCTACGCCCGGCCGGGCTCCGGCCTGTCGCCGACCTACTTCGACCAGCTGGAGGTCCGGCTGGCCGCCGCGGGCGTGCACCGGCGCACGACGCTGAGCACGCGGGACTACTCGGGCATCGGCGAATTCGTCGCCAACGGCGGCGCGTTCGGCATCTCGATGCTGGATCCGCGCAACCAGATGGGCCGCCCGTCGGAGCACGACCGGGTCGTGCTGCTGCCGTTCGCCGACTTCGACCCGGTGCTCGTGACCGGCCTGATCTGGCGCACCGACCGGGCGGAGCCGGGCGCGGACCTCGCCGACTTGATCTCCGAAGCGCGCCACGCGCTGTCCTGACCTGCGATGACGACCGCGTGACCGCTGCGGTCACGCCCATGTTCGCCGATCGGGCGCACCGATCGATTGCCGCCGCCGGAAACCCCCTCGTAACGTCGTTAGCGAAGCAAAAGGATTCGCGCGAGGAGGAACTCCGCAGCCATGACAGCTCCCGCAGGCCCTGCCCCCGGCACCCCCGACGCAGGCCGGACGGGCCCCTTGGCGGGCGTCCGCGTCATCGACATGGCCACCGTCGTGATGGGGCCCTACGCGGCCCAGATCCTCGGTGACCTCGGCGCGGACGTGATCAAGATCGAGTCGCCGAAGGACACCGTCCGCAACGGCACGCTGCACCGCACCCCCGGCATGACGCCGTTGAACCTCAACGTCAACCGCAACAAGCGCAGCGTGGCGCTGAACCTCAAGGACGAAGCCGACCACGCGAAGGCGCTGCAGCTCATCGGCGGCGCCGACATCCTGATCACGAACATGCGCATCGGCGCCCTGCGCCGGCTCGGCATGGACCACCAGAGCCTCGCCGAGACCTTCCCGCACCTGATCTACGCGCACGCGCAGGGCTTCCGGCCGGATTCCGACCGGGCGGACCTCGCCGCCTACGACGAGACGGTGCAGGCCGCCTCGGGACTGCTCGACCTGGCCGATCGCGCCGGGGACATCGGCGCGCCCGTGGTGCTGCCGAGCATCTTCGCGGACAAGGTCGCGGCGCTCACCATCGCCTACACCGCGCTCGCCGCGCTGCACCACCAGCGCGCCACCGGGCAGGGCCAGCTGGTGGAGGTGCCGATGGCCGACACCATGCTCGCGTTCAACCTGGTCGAACACCTCCAAGGCGCCGCGTTCGAGCCGCCGATGGGCCCGACCGGCTTCGCCCCGTCGCTCACGAAGGGACACCGGGCCCGCCCGACCAAGGACGGCCTCGCGATGATCATCCCGTACAGCCCGCAGAACTGCCGCGACCTGTTCCACGCCGCCGGCCGTCCCGACCTGGCGGAGGACCCGCGGGTCAACGGCGAGATCCTGGACGCCCTCCGCGACGGCGAGGCGATCGCCGAGATGATCGAGTCGGTCACGCCGAACCTGACCACCGCCGAGTGGATCGACGTGTGCACCAAGCACAGCATCCCCGTCGGCCCGGTGCTGAAGCTCGACGAGGCCGCCGACGACGACTACGTCCGCGAAGGCCACCTGCTCGACCTCACCGAGCACCCCACCGAGGGCGCCTACCGGATGGTCGGGGTGCCGGTGAACTTCTCCGCCACCCCCGCCTCGATCCGCGGCCACGCCCCGCTGCCCGGCCAGCACACCGACGAGGTGCTCCGCGAACTCGGCGTCGCCTGAGCGCTTTCCCGCCGCTCACCGCGAAATCCGCATCCAGAACATCGAGGAGACGTGTCGTGAATCGCGAACAGATCCTGCGCAGCCCCACCACCCCGCTCACCGCGCCCGCGTTCGCCGCGGCGGTGCCCCGGTTCACCGACCGCGAGTACCTCAACATCGTGTACCGGACCGACCCGGAGGCGTTGCGGGCGGTCGTGCCGGAGCCGCTGGAGGTCGACGAGCCGCTGGTGCGGTTCGAGATCATGAAGATGGGCGAGGTGACCTCGTTCGGCCCGTACGTGGAGGCGGGCCAGGCGATCCCGGTGCGGCTCGGCGCGGAACGCGGCGAGTACCTGCACGCCATGTACCTGGACAACTTCCCCGCCACCGCGGCCGGCCGGGAGGCGAGCGCCTACCCGAAGGTGCTGGGCTCGCCCGCGCTGTTCGCCGACCACGGTGCGCTGGTCGGCACCCTCGACTACGGCTCGCAGCGGGTGGCGACCGCGACGATGGGCTACAAGCACCACCCGCTGGACCCGGCCGAGGCGCGGGCGGAGATCACCGTTCCCTCGTTCATGCTCAAGATCGTCCCTGGGTATCGCGGGGCCCCCCGGGTGTGCGAGCTGGTGCGGGCGCAGATCACCGACATCGCGGTGAAGGAGGCCCACACCGGCCCGGCGCGGCTCCAGCTGTTCGAGCACGTGCTGGCGCCGCTGGCCGACCTCCCGGTGCGCGAGGTCGTCTCCGCCAGCCACATCGTCACCGACCTCACGCTGGGCGCGGCGACCCCGGTTCACGACTACCTCGCCGAATGAAGGAGACATCCCCGATGACGTACGACGATCCGCGGTGGGCGACGGTGGCGGTGGTCGGCGCGGGCACCATCGGCCTGTCCTGGGCGGCGCTGTTCGCGGCCCACGGCCTGCGGGTGCGGCTGACCGACCCGCGCGACGACCTCGCGCAGGTGCTCACCGAAGCGATTCCAGCTCTGTCGGCCGGAATTCCCGGCACCGCGCCCGCCGACCTGCTGAGCCGGATCGAGGTCGCCCCCTCCCTGCCCGAGGCCGTCCGCGACGTCGACCTCGTGCAGGAGAACGGCCCGGAACGGCTCGGGTTCAAGCAGGAGCTGTTCGCGGAGATCGCCGCGCACGCACCGCGGGAGGCGGTGCTGGCCTCGTCGAGCTCCGGCATCGTGGCCTCCGACATCGCCGAGGACCTGCCCGACGAGGTCGCGGCCCGGATGCTGATCGCGCACCCGTTCAACCCGCCGCACGTGGTGCCGCTGGTCGAGGTCGTTCCCGGCGCGCGCACCGCCGAGCCGGTCGTGACCGGCGCGCTGGAGTTCTACCAGGAGATCGGCAAGACCCCCGTGCGACTGCGCAAGGAAGTGGACGGCTTCGTCGCGAACCGCCTGCAGAGCGCCATCATGCGGGAGGCCATCAGCCTCGTGCTCGACGGCGTGGTCAGCGCGTCCGAACTGGACACCGTGATGAAGGCGTCGCTCGGTGGCCGCTACGCCACCATCGGCCCGTTCGAGAGCTTCCACCTCGGCGGCGGGCCCGGCGGCATCCGGCACATGATGCGCCACCTCGGCGTCGGCATGGCCGAACGCTGGAAGGAACTCGGCGACCCCGCGCTCACCCCCGCCGCGATCGACGAGCTCACGACGCAGACCGAGTCCGCCTACGGCTCCGGCGCGGACGCCTACGTCGAGCGCACGCGGTCCCGCGACCGCAGGCACAACGCCCTCCGCGCGGCCCTGGACTCCGAGGACGACTCGCCCCACGGCCGCCACCACCGGAACTGACCGGCCGGGAATTCCCGGCCACCACGCAGAAAGCGAGGCCACCATGGCCAAGAAGGTCAACACCGACCCGGACTTCTTCGGCTACGCCGGACTGCTCAGCGACTCCGAGCGCGCGGAGCTCGCCGACATCCGCGACTACCTGCAGCGCGAGATCGCCCCGCTGGCGAATCCGGCCTGGGACAAGGCGGAATTCCCGTTCGAGGCGATCGAGAAGTTCGCGAAGCTGCGGCTGGCCGGCTACCAGTACCCCGAGTACGGCGACGGCGTGCAGCGCAGCGAGCTGTTCGCCGGGTTCCTGAGCATCGAGCTCAACCGCATCGACCCGTCGCTGGCGGTGTTCTCCGGTGTCCACACCGGACTCGCGATGGGCAGCATCCTCGGCGGCGGCGATCAGGAGCAGCGGGACCGCTGGCTGCCGGACATGGTCGCCATGAACAAGATCGGCGCGTTCGCGCTCACCGAACCCGAGGGCGGTTCCGACGTGGCGGGCGGCATGCGCACCACCGCGCGCCGCGAAGGCGACGAGTGGGTGCTCAACGGGGCCAAGCGCTGGATCGGCAACGGGACCTTCGCCGACCTGATCGTCGTGTGGGCCCGCGACGAGGCCGACGACCAGGTGAAGGGATTCGTGGTCGGCAAGGACACGCCCGGCGTCACCGCCACCAAGATCGAAGGCAAGATCGCGCTGCGCAGCGTGCAGAACGCCGACATCGTCTTCGACCAGGCGCGGATCCCGGAATCCGACCGGCTGCAGAACATCAACAGCTTCCGCGACACCGCGAAGGTCCTCGCCCGCACCCGCGGCGGCGTGGCCTGGCAGGCGCTGGGCGTGGCGATGCGCGCCTACGAGCTCGCCCGCGAGTACGCGGTGAACCGCGAGCAGTTCGGCAAGCCCATCGGCGGGTTCCAGATGATCCAGGACCTGCTGGTGAAGATGCTCGGCAACATCACCGCCATGTTCGGGATGGTGGTGCGCCTCAACCAGCTCACCGCCGCGGGCGAGGCCGGCGCCGACCAGGCCGCGCTCGCCAAGGCCTTCACCACCACCCGCATGCGCGAGGTCGTCGCGTGGGCGCGGGAGCTGTTCGGCGGCAACGGGATCGTACTCGACTACGACGTGGCGAAGTTCTTCGCCGACGCCGAAGCCGTCTACTCCTTCGAGGGCAGCCGCGAGATGAACACCCTCATCGTCGGCAAGTCCATCACGGGACTGAGCGCCTTCGCGTGAGCTTTCGCCTGAGAGCAACGCGGAAAGCGGGCGCGGGACACCGCGCCCGCTTTCAGCCGATCGTCAGCCCTTGGCCGAAATGCGACCCGAGAACGAGCTGCAACTCAGCGCCGTGCTGCCCTCGTAATTGCAGGCGCGGTAGTTGATCCACCCGGATTCCGGAATCGACAGGTTCCAATCCAGGCACTTGCCGTTCCCGACGTTCGCGTGCTTCGTCTTCAACCCGGACTTGTCGCTGCGGTAGTAGCGCGCGACCGGGTGATGCCCGTCCGCCGCCCGATCGCAGATGTAGAGGTGCTCGCCGGTCGGGTTGAAGCAGACCAGCGCACCGCCCGAAGCCACCGGGTAGTAGCAGGTGGCCTGCACGGAAGCGCCGTCCTCCGACTGCACCTCCACGGTGGCCGTCGGCGCGTTCAGCGGCATTCCATCCGAATTCGTGCTCGCTTGAGCCACGCCTCCGGTCCCCATTGCCAACGCGAGCGCACCGAGCCACACCATCATTCGCCGTTTCATCCGAAACCCCCATGTTTCGAACCGAGGACCGGACTCGTCGCCGATCCTGGAATCGTCCCTCGATCAGGACGGACCAGACATTACCCAGCGGTTCCGGGGGAAATTCCGAACAATTCCGAAGATACCCGGATCGCCGCAGCAGGATCCCACCTGCGGCGCAATTCCGGGAACACCGCCGCACCTCTGCTCACCCAGTGCCATCGGCGCCGAGCACCGGCGCCGCCGTCAGGGTGATCTCCCGGCGCCGTCCCGATCACCTGCTAACGCCGTCGGCCGCCCGAACGACAACACTCGCGCCCACCGGCGGCTCCTCCGCCGTTCGGTGCGATTTTCCCGCTGCGCACGCGGAACCTCGTCAGGACGTGTACTTGTGCACCGGCCTCGATTCGAGCCCGACCTGGTGAATGATGTGTATCGTCCTGCCGACCGGGTCTCCCGTGTCGGCGTCGAAGTGGAACCGGTCACCCGCGCCGTCGATGTCGTTGCGCTCGCTGGTCAAGCTCACCAACGCCGTCCTGACCTCGGCCGGGCCGATCTCGGTCTCGTTGAGCAGGGCCTTCTGCGCCGCGTCGACAACGGCGGTCATCGCGTCGAACTCCATGATCGCCCAGCCGTTGGCGAGATCGCGCGAGCCGATCCTCTCCAGCTGCCGGAAACCGTCGAAGTTGACCTTGTAATCCTCGGCGTACTCGTTGAACCTCGCGTCGCCCAAGGCCTTCGGGTCGGCCAACGCCGCGTACACCACCTCCACGTGCCCCGGCAGCTCCGTCTCGTTCAGCTTCGCCGCGTCGGACCCCGTCACCACGGTGATCGTCTTCCCGCAGTGTTCGACGCGGAGCTTCTCGACGAACGCGTCCAGCAGCGAGGCACGTCCCGCGTAGAGCACCGTGTCCGGAGTGCCCGGACTGCACAGCTCGGCCACGATCTCGTTGAACTGGTTGGTCGTGCCGTTGATGCCCGGCGTGCCGTCGAAGGACCGCTGCACCCCTGCCGCGAGCTCAGCGGAGAACACCTCGGCGAAGTCGTCCCGCAACCCGGTGGTGTAGAAGTCGTTGAAATTCTGATCCCGCACCAGCATGTACTCGCGCGGCCGCTTGACCAGGAACTCGTGCAGCGCCAAGGCTTCGGTGCGGTTGCTGGGGCTCACCCGGTACAACCCCCTGATCGGCCCGTCCTCGGGCCGCACCGCCCCGGTCATGTTGAGGCCGTCCGCGGTGAGCACCGCGCCGACCATCGGGATCTGGTGGTCCGCCAGCCGGTGCGCGGCGCTGATCGTCTCCCCGACGCTGACGCCCATGCCCGTCACGGCGACCAGCGGCCGCTCGTCGTCGGTCATGCCGATCAACTCGTCCACCACCTCCTCCCAGTCCTGCTCGTCGCTGCCCTCGTCGGCCACCACGAGCCGGAACAACGGGTAGGCGCCCTCGACGGAGTTGGCCTGCCGCTGCGCCAGATACGCGCCGATGATCTTCGAACGGGCCTGGTCGAGGGACACGCTGCCCCGATCACCACCCGGCTCGGGAACCGGGGTGAGCACCGCGACCGTGACGACCTTCCTGTCCAGGCCCGCGATCCGGTCGTTCTCCCGCTCGATCTTCTCCTCGACGTCGCGCAGCCCGTGGTGCAGGCTCGCCGAACCGTCGCTGACACCGACGCACTCGTCGTCGACCCCGCGCCACATGCCCGCGGAGCAACCGCTCAGCCACCACGCGGCCCCGACCCACGCCCCGGTCAGCAGCAGCACGACGACGATCAGCGCACCGGCGTTGCGCAGCACCCGCAGCCGCCTGTCCCGCGCGGCCCGCTTGGCGTACTGCGGCGGGTGGAAATCGAACCTCGTCGGTGTGTTCACTGCCCCTCCTCCGAGCACCTACCGGTACTTGTCCGCTTCCGCGCGCAGCACGGCGAGCCCGTCACCGGCGTACGGTGCGATGTCGTCGAGATCAGCGGCGATCTCACCGTCCAGGTCGCGGTGCCGGGCGTCGCGGAACGGATCGGCGACCGTCCACAGCGCGACGACCAGCCGAGCCAGCGGCGCCACCGGCAGGTCGCGCGGCGGCGCCCAGCGCGTCAGCTCGCGCACCCGCTCGACCGGGGCGAGCGCGTGGCCACCGGCGTCCGGTGCCGCGCAGACCTCCCGCAGCAGCACCAGCCAGGCGCGGGCGGGAACCTCGTCGAGCAGGTCCGCGAGCTTCCTGGTGACGAACTCGACCTCGCCGAGCGCCAGCGCGTGGTGCAGCTCCCCCGCCCGGTCCTGGTCCTGCTCGCACCGGCGCCGCAACCATCCGTGCACCGAGGCCCAATCGGCGCGGTCGTGCTCGGTCCGGGCGGCGAGCCGCCGCAGCAGCAGCCTGCGCAGCACCGGGATCATGGTGCGCGCGCCCGCGTCGTCGACGCGGCTCCACACCGTCCCGTCGAAGACGGCGGAGTTGCGATCGCCCGTGCCCAGCAGCAGCGGGCGGTAGCGGGCCAGCCGCAGCGCCTGGTCGATGTTGCGGGCCGCCGAGCAGGTCACCAGGTCCTCCACCACGTTCGGCGCGACGTCGACCAGGAACGTGGCCACCATGCCGTCCGCCACCCGGAGCACGCCGTCGCCCGGCACGGCCGCGTCGAGCACGGCGTCGAGGCTCACCGGGTCCAGCCGGTGCTCGGCTATCGCGTCCAGCAACATCCGGGTCGCGCCCGGGTGACCGTGGGCGAACCCGTGCACCATCGCGCTGATGCGGCGGTTGTCGCTCAACCGCGGCCCGAGCGCCGAAACGAGGGTGTCGACCGCTTCCGGACTCAGATCGTCGAGCCGCACCAGGTACGGACCGGCGCGGTGGCGGCCGGAACCGCGCTGGGCGTAGTCCTCGTAGCCCGCGTTCTCGATCGCCACGGGGTCCTCGCCGGCGGCCGACAGCCGCCGCACCAGCGCGCTCCTGCTGCTGGTCGCGACCACGGTCAGCGGATCCGGATCGTCGACGGCCAGCTGACCCCGCTGCCGGTGCGCGACCTCCAGCCCGGAGACCAGTTCGAGCCCCGCGTCGACGTCGTCGAGCAGCACCGCGCAGTTGAGGGTGCGCCGATCGGCCTGCCTGCCGCGCCGGAAGCCGTCGCGCAGGTCCGCCAGGAACGCCGCCCACAGCACCTCGCCGACTTCCTGGCTCCCGTCGGGCGACTGCGCCTTGTGGTTGAGCTCCACCAGCACGTCGATCGGGTCGCGGGCGAGCCCCTTGTCCTGGTGCCCGAACCACTTCCGGGCGTCCCCGCGATCCCGCCGACCGCGCAGCACCGCGTTGATCCCGCCGACGACCAAGCCGGGCAGGTGCTGGCCCAAGGTGACGACTCCCGGCACGTTGCTCAAGGCGGGCACCGTGGCGAGCACTCCGGACGCGAGCGTGGCGAGGAACTGCGGCGGGTCGCTGATCTTCAGGTAGGCGGCCAGCTCGTCCTCGACCTGCCTGCGGGCGAGCGTCCAGCGGGCGACGTTCAGCGTCGCGCCGAGGGCCAGCTGGCCGGTGATGAGCCGCGGGAACTCCAGCGTCCCGTAGCCCGGGCACGGCCTGCTGAGCTGGAAGGCCAGCGCCGCCAACACCTCCTGCGGCGAACTCGGGCCGAGCCGCGCGCAGTCCAGCCGGGCGAACGGCACGTTCTGCTCCAGACCGGCGGCGAGCTCGTCGAGCAGCGCGGTCTTCCCGCTGCCGGGTGGACCGGTGAACGTGAGCATCGGAACCGGCCTGCTCACCGGAACTCCGTCGTGCTCCGGGCGCCGCATGAATTCTCGGACCAGCAGCAGCTCCCGGCTCCGGCCGAAGAGAACCGGCTCCGGATCCGACGACGCCTGAGCATTCCGCACCACTGCCATCCCCCGATCAGCGATGGAGAACTCCGCTCGGCTCGGTGACCCCAACCGTTCCGATGGAGCGAGAATGGGAAGAGCATGACCGACCGATCGCCGCGGTCGACATCGCTTCCCGGGAAAGGAGGTACCGCCGAAACGACGACCTCGATCAGACCGGACGACCGAATCCTACGGGAAAAAGCGCCGCACGAACCCGCAGCAGCGCACGATTCGGATTCCGCGCACGCGTCCGCGCCGCCGATCCGCGAACAAGATCGGAACAATGTCCGGCTCGAAATCCCCGTTCTGGCAACGGCGGTTTCCGATGCGTTCTTTCCCGCCGTTCGGCGCCCGCGATTCAGAACGGCGCGAGAGGACCGTTCAGCTCCGCACGTCGTAGCGCAGGTGCACGGTGCCGTCCTCGAACCGGTACTGCGCCCGCAGGTCCAGGCCCGCCCCGAATCCGGCCGGGAACGCCCGCAGACCGCCGCCGACCAGCACGGGCTTGACGAACAACTGGCACTCGTCGACCAGCCCGTCCCGGAACGCCGCAGCCGCCAGCCCCGGCCCGCCGATCGCGAGATCCGCCGCGGAAGTCGCCTTCAACCGCCGGACCTCCGCCGGGTCGAACTCGCGCTCCAGCCGAGTCCGGGCATCGGACACCGAATCCAGCGTTCCGGAGAACACCACCTTGTCGGCCGCGCGCCAGATCCCCGCGAAATCACGCATCGCCCGCGGCTGGTCCGCCAACGACAACGTGTCCCACACGATCATCTCCGCGTAGGTCCGGCGCCCCAGCAGGTAGGTCCCGATCTCGCGCTCCAGGTCGTTCAGGAACGCGTGCACCGGCTCGCTCGGCGCGGCCCAGTCGTAACCGCCGTGCTCGTCCGCGACGCAGCCGTCCAGCGACATGAGGGCCGAGTAGATCAACTTACCCATGCGGGCCTCCCCGTTCCTGCCGACCGCACCCGGGATAGGGACGGACGTCCGATACCGGGCCGTCTTCCCGGAGTGACGAGGCTCGTGCTCCGACGAGCACCTGCCCCGCGGATTCCGCGGCCCGCCCGACGAGCCGGGCCGCGTCACCTCGGAGACGGACCCTGCCATTTTTTTGACGGCCCGATGCCCCGCGGCCACCGGGCGCGGAGCACCATCCGCGCGATTCCGCCTCCGGCGGGAATATCGGCTCGGGAAAACGGTTGGACAGTGTCACCTGTCATCCAACCAGAATCCCCTGGAGCGCGGATGCCCGCGGAGACACCGGAGAACGTGCACCGTCCGAAGAAGCTGAGCGAGCAGGAACGCGAGCAGTTCCTCGCACAACCCCACGTCGGCGTGCTGAGCGTCGTCAGCGACGACGACCGCCCGCCCTCGACGCTGCCCACTTGGTACGCCTACCGCCCGGGCGGGAACATCGCCGTCGCCCTCCGCCGGGGCAAGCGGAAATCACGGCTCATCGCACGAGCGGGCGTGCTCTCCTTCTCCGTCCAGCAGCCGGTGCTGCCGTACAAGTACGTCACCGTCGAGGGGACGGTCGTCAAGCAGCAACGGCCGTCCAGGGAGGAACTCGTCCGCATCGGCAGCCGCTACCTCCCGGCGGACGCGATCGATGCCTGGGCGGACTGGGAACTCTCCGGCGGCAATCCCGCGGGCGAACCCGAGTACGTAGAGATCCGGCCGGACCGGTGGCTGACCGCCGACTTCTCCCCCGCTACTTGATCCCCGCGGCGTCCATGCCGCGCAGTTCCTTCTTCAGGTCGTGGATCTCATCGCGCAGCCGCGCCGCGAGTTCGAACTGGAGCTCGCGGGCCGCGTTCATCATCTGGTCGTTGAGCTGCTGCACCAGGTCCGCCAGTTCCGCGCGCGGCATCGAGCTCGTGTCCCGGCCCTCCAGCACTCCGGAGGAAGCGACCGCCTCACCGCTGGGCTTCTTGCCGCGCGAGGAGTTGCGCCCGGAACCGCCCACCGACACCGCTTCCTCGGTGTCCTCGGACTCGGTGTAGACCCGGTCCAGGATGTCGGCGATCTTCTTGCGCAGCGGCTGCGGATCGATGCCGCGCTCGGTGTTGTACGCGATCTGCTTGGCCCGGCGACGGTTCGTCTCGTCGATCGCGTGCTGCATCGAATCGGTGATCCGATCCGCGTACATGTGCACCTGCCCGGACACGTTGCGCGCCGCGCGGCCGATCGTCTGCACCAGGCTCGTGCCCGAACGCAGGAACCCCTCCTTGTCGGCGTCCAGGATCGACACCAGCGAGACCTCCGGCAGGTCCAAGCCCTCCCGCAGCAGGTTGATGCCGACCAGCACGTCGAACTCACCGAGGCGCAGCTGCCGCAGCAGCTCCACCCGGCGCAGCGTGTCCACCTCGGAGTGCAGGTACCGCACCCGCACCCCGAGCTCCAGGAAGTAGTCGGTGAGGTCCTCGGCCATCTTCTTCGTCAGCGTCGTCACCAGCACCCGCTCGTCGCGCTCCGCGCGCTCGCGGATCTCGCCGACCAGGTCGTCGATCTGGCCCTCCGTCGGCTTCACCACGACCTCCGGGTCGACCAGGCCCGTCGGGCGGATGACCTGCTCGACGAACTCACCGCCGGCCTGCCCCATCTCGTACGGGCCGGGCGTCGCCGACAGGTACACGGTCTGCCCGATCCGGTCCGCGAACTCCTCCCAGGTCAGCGGCCGGTTGTCCATCGCGCTCGGCAACCGGAACCCGTGCTCCACCAGGGTGCGCTTGCGGGACGTGTCGCCCTCGTACATGCCGCCGACCTGCGGGACGGTCTGGTGCGACTCGTCGATGACCAGCAGGAAGTCGTCCGGGAAGTAGTCCAGCAGCGTCGCGGGCGCCGAACCCGCCTCGCGGCCGTCGATGTGCCGCGAGTAGTTCTCGATGCCGGAGCAGAACCCGACCTGGCGCATCATCTCCACGTCGTACTGGGTCCGCATCCGAAGCCGCTGCGCCTCCAGCAGCTTGTTCTGCTTCTCCATCTTCGCCAGCTGCTCTTCGAGCTCCGCCTCGATGCCGCGGATGGCCTTCTCCATTCGCTCCGGGCCCGCGACGTAGTGCGTGGCGGGGAAGATCCGCACGCTGTCGACCTCGCGGACGATCTCCCCGGTCAGCGGGTGCAGGTAGTAGAGTCGTTCGATCTCGTCGCCGAACAGCTCGATGCGCACGGCCAGCTCCTCGTAGGCCGGGATCACCTCGACGGTGTCCCCGCGCACCCGGAACGTGCCTCGGGCGAAGGCGATGTCGTTGCGCGTGTACTGGATGTCCACCAGCGCGCGCAGCAGCATGTCCCGGTCGACCTCGCCGCCCACGTCGAGCTGCACCGAGCGGTCCAGGTACGACTGCGGCGTGCCCAGGCCGTAGATGCACGACACCGAGGACACGACCACGCAGTCCCGCCTGCTCAGCAGGTTCGAAGTCGCCGAGTGCCGCAGCCGCTCCACGTCCTCGTTGATCGAGGAGTCCTTCTCGATGTAGGTGTCGGTCTGCGGGACGTAGGCCTCGGGTTGGTAGTAGTCGTAGTAGCTGACGAAGTACTCGACCGCGTTGTCCGGGAAGAACTCGCGCATCTCGTTGGCCATCTGCGCGGCGAGGGTCTTGTTCGGCTCCAGCACCAGCGTGGGGCGCTGCAAGCGCTCGATGAGCCACGCGGTCGTCGCCGACTTGCCGGTGCCCGTCGCGCCCAGCAGCACCACGTTGGCCTCGTTGGCCTTGATCCGGCGCTCCAGGTCGTCGATCGCCGCCGGCTGGTCGCCGGACGGGTCGTAGTCGCTGACCATGCGGAAGCGGCCACCGGTGCGCGGGATGTCGCTGACCGGCCGGAAGGTGGTGTCGGCCGGGGTCGGGTACTCAGTCGCGAAAGCCACGTCCCCGAGGGTACGAGCCTCCACCGACAACGTGCCCCGGCCCGGCGCAGGACGGACTCGACGCGGCCGTCCGGACACGCTGCGTGTCCGCGACGGGTCCATTGCGGACCGATCGGGCCCTCATCGGCCCTGCCGTTCACGACCCCCTCCGACCTACAGTGGCGTCGTGACCACGCAACGCGAGATCGCCGAGCGCCTCGGACTGCCCGTGCACCCGCCCAAGGTCGAGATCTTCGACCTGGACGCGAAGACCAACACCGATCCCAAGGGCATCGTGCGACAGGTCGGCGAATACCGGCTGGAACCGTTCGGGCTCTACCTGCGCCGCGCGATGCCGGGGCATCCGAAACTGCGGTCCCTGGAATCGTGGCTGCTGCCCGATCACGATCTGCGCATCACGCGCTGGAAGCTGCACCCCGGCCATTCCGACGACTGGGACTTCTACGTCGACATCGCGCGGATCGACCCCGGCCCCGCCCGGTGGCGGTCGGTCGATCACTACCTGGACGTCCTGGTCACCGACTGCGTGCGCACCGAGCTGCTCGACGTCGACGAGTTCACGCAGGCCGTGCAGGCGGAACTGCTCGACGAGGAGACGGCGGAACGCGCGATGCGGTCGGCCTGCACCGCGCTGGACGGGCTCGCCAGGAACGGCTACCGGCTCGACGGCTGGCTGCGCGAACTGGGCATCGAACTGTCCTGGCCCGGACAATCCGCTCACGATCCCGCAGGACGATCTTCCCTTGTACCGCCGAAGCGGTGATGCCTCGGGCACCGCTCGAATCGATATCCGGACAGCACGGGAAAGTTACGTTAAAAAACGGTACTGACGATCACTTGCCCCCGAAACAGCGCTACGGTCTGGAGTCGTGGGCACCGTTATCACACCTCAGCTGGTGGACACCGTCGACTTGTTCGCTGCGCAGCGTTCGCATTCTTCCGGTGCGGTAGTGCCCTTGGACCGCTGCCAGGTGGAACGCTGGGGCCTGTCCATCGAATGCTCCACGCCGGAGGACCCCACCCACGAAGGCGAGGTCACCTGGCTGATGCCGGACCTCGGGCTGCGGCTCACCCGGCGCAGGTCCCGCCGCAGGCACTCCCGGCGGGAACCCAGCAGCCTCACCGTGGTGCACATCGAACGCGACACCCGATCGTGGACCACCACCGACCTGCTGCTCGGTTTGCAGGTGCCCGATCACGGCTCCGCCCGGATCGTGCAGGCCGAGGAGTTCGCCACCGCCATCTCCGCCGGCATCATCCGGCTCAGCGAAGCCGACTACGCGCTGCGGACCGTGCACCGCACCTTCGAAGAGCTCTCCCAGCACCGCGACATCAACCAGTGGCTCGCCTACCGCGGCATCTTCGAACTCTGGTGAACCGCGGCGCCCCGCGGACCGGACGCCTCTAGCACCGGACCGCGGGCGACCTCCTGAATCGCGCGCTCAGGCCTGCTCGGGCGCCCACCCCGTGCGGTCGGCCCACTCCCGCGCCCGCGGCAGCGCCGCGAGGAACCAGGGCTCCTTCGCCTCCGCGTACCGCTCGTGGTCGGGATCGGAGCCGTAGCGCTGCGCCAGCTCCCGCTTCACCGCGGCGTACTCGGCACGGGCGTCCGCATCGGCGCGCAACCAGTCGCGAAACAGCAGCGCCACCCGCCACCCCGGCGAGTCCAGCACCCGCACGTGCAGGTTCACGTAACGACCGGGATCCGCCGCGGTGTGGAAGCGCTTGAGCCACCCCGCCGGGTCGGGATCGATGACGTCGTGCACGTTGTCGTGCTGAATCCCGTGGTACGCCGGGAAACCGGCCTCACCCAAAGCGGCGGCCACCGCGTCCCCGTCGTCCATCGACCGCACCGCGAGCTGCAGGTCGATGACGTCCTTCGCGGGCAGCCCCGGCACCGAGGTCGAACCGACGTGGTCGACTCGAAGCCCCTTCTCCCCCGCCGCCGCCAGCACCCTGGCGCTCAGCCGCCGCGCCGTTCGCGGCCACCCCGGATCCGGTTCGACGATCCGCGGCGCGTGCTTCGGCGCCCGTCGTCCCGCCCGCACGTTCACCTCGAACGGGACCAGCCGCTGCGACCACAACCGGTCCACCTCGGCGATCAGGTCCTCGACCGCGCCGGTGTTGTCCAGCCACACGTCCGCCGCCTCGCGGCGCTGCTCGTCGGTGGCCTGCGACCGGATCCGCGCCCGCGCGTCCTCGGCGTCCAGGCCGCGGCCGGTGAGCCGCCGGACCCGCTCGTCCTCCGGCGCGTCCACGATGAGCACCAGGTGGTAGTTCGGCGCGTAGTCGTTCTCCACCAGCAGCGGGACGTCGTGCACCACGATCGCGTCCGCCGGGGCCTGCGCCATGCGCTGCGCGGTCAACGCGCCGATCTTCGGATGCGTGATCGCGTTCAGGTCGGCCCGCGCCCGGTCGTCGCCGAACACGGTGCGCGCCATCGCCGGGCGGTCCAGCGCGCCCTCGGCGGTGAGGATCTCCGGACCGAACCGCTCTGCGAGCTCGGCCAGCCCGGCGCTGCCCGGCTGCACGACCTCGCGGGCCAGGACGTCCGCGTCGATGAGCACCGCGCCCAGCTCCGCCAGGCGCGCGGCCACCGTCGACTTGCCCGATCCGATCCCACCGCTGAGCCCCACGCGCAACATGCGGCCATCTTGCCAGGCCTGGAACGCACGACGGCCCCGCACCTGCGAACAGGTGCGGGGCCGTGCGCGGCTATCCGTGCCGGATCAGACCGGGACGGTCAACCCTGCGTTCACGCTCCGCCGGAGAGCTTCTCCCGCAGCGCGGCCAGCTGTGCGTCGCTGGCCAGCGAGCCCGCGTCTTCCTGCTGCTCGGACGAACCGGAGGAGGAGTAGTTCCCACCTCCACCGCCCTGGGACTCGGAGGTGGCACCGGCGGCACCCGCGGCAGCGGCTTCGGCGTCGGCCTCGGCGGCCTTCGCGACCTGCTTCATGTGCTGCTCGTAGCGGGACAGCGCGTCGGCGTACTGGCGCTCCCACTCCTCGCGCTGGGTGTCGTAGCCTTCCTGCCACTCCTGGGTCTCCGGGTCGAAGCCCTCGGGGTAGATGTAGTCGCCGTTGTTGTCGTACTCGGCGGCCATACCGTACTGAGTGGGGTCGAACTCGGAGTCCGGCGTGAAGCCCTCGTTGGCCTGCTTCAGCGACAGCGAGATCCGGCGACGCTCGAGGTCGATGTCGATGACCTTGATCATCACGTCGTCGCCGACCTGAACGACCTGCTCCGGGATCTCCACGTGGCGCTCGGCCAGCTCGGAGATGTGCACCAGGCCCTCGATGCCCTCGTCGACGCGGACGAACGCACCGAACGGCACCAGCTTGGTGACCTTGCCCGGCACGATCTGGCCGATCGCGTGGGTGCGGGCGAACTGACGCCACGGGTCTTCCTGCGTCGCCTTCAGCGACAGCGAGACGCGCTCGCGGTCCATCTCGACGTTGAGGACCTCGACCGTGACCTCCTGGCCGACCTCGACGACCTCGCTCGGGTGGTCGATGTGCTTCCAGGACAGCTCGGAGACGTGCACCAGGCCGTCGACACCACCGAGGTCCACGAACGCACCGAAGTTGACGATCGAGGACACGACACCCTTGCGGACCTGGCCGTTCTGCAGCTGGTTGAGGAACTCGCTGCGGACCTCGGACTGGGTCTGCTCCAGCCAGGCGCGACGGGACAGCACCACGTTGTTGCGGTTCTTGTCCAGCTCGATGATCTTCGCTTCGAGCTCGCGGCCGACGTAGGGCTGCAGGTCGCGGACACGGCGCATCTCGACCAGCGACGCGGGCAGGAAGCCGCGCAGGCCGATGTCGAGGATGAGGCCGCCCTTGACGACCTCGATGACGGTGCCCTTGACGGGCTCGTCCTTGTCCTTGAGCTCCTCGATGGTGCCCCAGGCGCGCTCGTACTGGGCGCGCTTCTTGGACAGGATCAGCCGGCCTTCCTTGTCCTCCTTCTGGAGGACGAGGGCCTCGACGAAGTCGCCGACGGTGACGACCTCAGCCGGGTCGACATCGTGCTTGATGGACAGCTCCCGGGACGGGATGACGCCCTCGGTCTTGTAACCGATGTCAAGCAGCACCTCGTCACGATCGACCTTGACGATGGTGCCCTCAACGATGTCGCCGTCGTTGAAGTACTTGATGGTTAGGTCGACGGCGGCGAGGAAGTCCTCCTCCGTCCCGACGTCGTTGACCGCGACCTGCGGCTTGGTGGCGGTGGTCGGAACGGTGGTGGTGTCGGTGGACATCAGGTGGGTTGCTCCGGTACGGATAGTTTGTCGGTTGCCTACGGTTCTCCCCCGCCTCGGCCGGCGTCGGACGGCCGGACCGAAGTCCCGGCGCGCATCCGCGCACGACCCGCTGGGGGTTGCACCTTGGATCTTAGCCTCCGGGACCGACACCTCTGCGAGCGGAACCCGGCGTAACAGGTCCGGACCAGCGACGTACGACTCCCGGTTCCCGGTCCGACGGTCTCCCGTCGGCGATCCCCGGCCGGCGCGGCCGCTCCGCGTCTACCGACCCGGCGAAGCCGCACCACTGTCGAACGCTGGCCCCCCCCCATCGCTAATCCCGATCGGGGCACGGCAACCGGTCGGGCGGCTCGGCTCCGGCGTCGGCGGTCGGCACAGCCGACCGGCGGAGCCGGTCCCGGGCGTCTTTCCCCAGCCAGAATGCACGGACACGTTAAGACCCACGGCGCGGGCGGTATCGTACGCGTTCGCGCGATCGCGGAGCAAACCACTTACCGGCGCAACACCGAACCACAGGACTTCTCATGTCGCACGACCACTCGGCGCCCACCGAAATTTCACCCGATTCGGCGACAGGAGACGAGCTGGACGGCGGTTCCGCGCACGTCTCCGCGGAGCGCGCGCTAGGCACGACGGGTGTGAGCAAGCGCACTGCGGGCGCCGTGGAATCCCGGCAGGCGAGCCGGTTGTGGTGGGACGCCGACGCCGACGACTACCAGGCCGAGCACGGCGACTTCCTGGGCGTCAGCGACTTCGTCTGGTGCCCGGAGCGGGTCCGCGAGGCCGACGTCCGGCTGCTCGGCGACGTGGCGGGCAAGCGGGTGCTGGAGGTCGGGTCCGGTTCGGCGTCGTGCTCGCGGTGGCTGGCCGCGCAGGGCGCGGAGCCGGTGGCCCTGGACATCTCCGCCGGGATGCTGCGCCACGCCGCCGAAGGCGCGGCGGCGAGCGGCATCGAGGTGCCGCTGGTGCAGGCCAGCGCGGACACCTTGCCGTTCGCGGCGAACAGCTTCGACCTGGCCTGCTCGGCGTTCGGCGGGGTGCCGTTCGTGGCCGACTCCGGCGCCGTCTTCCAGGAGGTCGCGCGCGTGCTGCGGCCGGGCGGGCGCTGGGTGTTCGCGGTGACTCACCCGATGCGGTGGATCTTCCCGGACGACCCCGGACCAGGCGGGCTCACGGTCGCGCAGTCGTACTTCGACCGGTCGCCGTACGTGGAGATCAACGCGTTCGGCGAGGCGACCTACGTGGAGCACCACCGGACGCTGGGCGACTACGTCCGCCAGCTCACGGCGGCGGGAATGCGGCTGGTGGACCTGATCGAGCCGGAGTGGCCCGAAGGCGCCGACCACACCTGGGGCCAGTGGAGCCGGCTGCGCGGCAGGCTGTTCCCCGGTACGTCGATCTTCTGCTGCACGCTGGACTGATCTCCCCGGCTCCAGCGCCGCCGCCCGGCCGAATCCGACGCGGAGATCACCTCGTTGCTGCCAGAATCCGGGGCGCCGGGTGGCGCGGAGAGGGGTTCAGCGGACATGGGTGACGCGCAGGAACTGATGGACCGGCAGTGCGCGCGGTTCGCCGAACTGGACCCGGACCTGCCGGATCGCTACCTGCTGCCGAAGGGCGATCCGCTGATGGCCCGCCTCCCCGGCGGCGGGGCCGCCGCCGGGCTGGTGGTGCACAACCGCGTTCCGCGCGGCTCCACCCAGAGCCTGTGGCAGGCCACCGACACCTTCGAGCTGTTCCCGCTGCTCGGCGACCGGCCGCAGGAGGGCATGGACGCGCTGCTGGGCGAGTGGCGGCGCCTGCTCGCGGAGCAAGGGGCGTCCGCGACGGATTCGTCGTGCGTGGTGACCTGGCCGAGCCGGGACGCCCGAGCGACGCGCGCGCTGCTGGACCACGGTTTCGTCCCGCTCTCATGCCTGGCGATCCGCCCGCCGGGACCGCCTCCCGACGAAGATACGAAACTGTCTGGTACCGTAAAAGTGCGCCGCGCCGAACCGGCCGATCTGGACTCCGTGGTCGAGCTCGCACTCGCCGAGCACGCCTACGCCGCCCTGGTCGGCGCATCGGTGCACCGCCCTGGGGCAGCCGAGCTCAAACGCACCGCAGCACGGCTCCGGCTCGCCGCGGGCAGCGGCCCCGGAGGTGATCCGGTGTGGCTGGCCGAGCAGGACGGCACACCGATCGCGCTCGCCGAATGCGGCTGGGTCGACCCGGACCGCCAAGCAGGCGGCCACCGGCTCCGATCCGGGCGGTGGGCTTACGTGAACTGCGTGTCGGTGCACGAGCAGGCCCGCGGCGGCGGCGTCGGACGGCAGCTGATGTCCACCGCGCACGACGAGTTCGCCCGTGCCGGCGTCGTCGGCAGCTTCCTGTACTACAACCCGCCCAACCCGCTGTCGTCGGTGTTCTGGCCCCGCCAGGGCTACCGGCCGCTGTGGACGATGTGGGAGGTGCGCCCGGCAACGGCGCTGCGCTGATCTCCCACGTGAAGGAGTCGAGACGACGCGTGGAGATCGTCGCTGACGCAGTCGAGGTCAACGGAGCGCACAGCACCCTGCTCGCCCCCACCTCGCTGCACGTGAGCAGCGGAGACCTGCTGGTGGTGACCGGAGAACCGAACTCCGGGCACACCGCGCTGGCCCTCGCCCTGTCCGGCCGGCTCAAGCCCGGCGGCGGCCGCGTCCTGATCGACGGGGCCGACGACCCGAAGGCGCTGCGGCGCCGGGTCGCGATCGTCGACGGCCCCGACATCACCGAACCCGAACCGAGCGTGCCGGTGCGCACGATGGTCGCCGAGGCCCTGAGCATCGCCGGACGCCGCTCCGGACGCTCCGCCGTGCGCGCCTGGCTCACCGACCACGACCTCGCCGAGCACGCCGGGACCCGCGTGGAGAACCTCCCCGCTGCGGAACGGACCCGGCTGCTGGTCGACCTGGCGTGCGCGACGAGGACGACCGAAGCGCTGGTGCTCGACACCCCCGACCGGCACGGCGGCGACCCGCACGTCTGGTACCGGCTGGCCCGCCGGGAATGTCGCAGGGAGCGCGCGGTGATCGTGCTGTGCTCCCCGCATTCCGCCGACCGGCTCGCCGTCCCCCATGCCCGAGTGGGCGCGGACAACCGCGCCGAAGAAGGTGCCCGATGACCACGTTCCGCCTGGCCCTGACCGAACTGCGCAGGCTGACCTCCGGCAAGCTCCCCCGGCTCGCCCTGGTGGCGATCACCCTCGTGCCGCTGCTCTACGGCGCGATGTACCTCTACGCCAACTGGGACCCGTACAACCGGCTCGGCTCGGTGCCCGCCGCCGTCGTGGTCGACGACGAAGGAGCGACCCGCGACGACGGCAGCAGGCTCGACGCCGGGGACAAGGTCTACGACGAGCTGGAGGACTCCGGTTCGTTCGACTGGGAGCGCACCGGCGCCCAGGACGCCGAGCAGGGCGTCGCCCAGGGCAAGTACACGTTCGCGCTGGTCGTGCCGAAGGACTTCTCGGCCGCGCTGATGTCGCCGGGCGACTTCGAACCCAGGCAGGCGCAGCTGCGGCTGGTCACCAACGACACGAACAACTACTTGATCTCCACCATCGCCGACAAGGTCGCGGGCGAGGTCCGCAAGGCCGTCGCCGCCGACGCCGGCACCGAAGCCGCCGACCAGTTGCTGATGGGCTTCGGCACGGTGCACGAGAAGACGATCCAGGCCGCCGACGGAGCGGGCGAGCTCGCCGACGGCGCGGGCAGGCTGCGGGACGGCATCAGCACCGCCGAGGACGGCACCGGTCAGCTCTCCTCGGGCGCCCACCAGCTGCTCGACGGGCAGCAGGCGCTGCTGGACGGCTCCGGCAGGCTCGTGGACGGCACGGGGCGGCTCAGCTCCGGCGCCGAGCAGCTCAGCGGCGGCCTGCAGCAGCTGCAGGAACGCACCGCACCGCTGCCGGAGCAGTCGGCGAAGCTCGCGGACGGGGCCGAGCAGGTCGCGCAGGGCAACGAGAAGCTCGCCGACACCGCGGGCAGGCTCGGCGACGTCTCCCAGGGGGTCGTCGACGACCTGGAGCAGACCAAGACCCGCATCGCCGACCGGCTGCGCGCCACCGGGGCCGACGAGGCGACGGTGCAGAAGGTGCTCGACGGGCTGGACGAGCTCAACCAGCCCCTCACCGACGCCAACGACAAGGTGCAGGGCCAGGTCGGCCAGGTCGACGCGCTCGCCGACGGAGCCCGCCAGGTCGCCGACGGCAACCGCAAGCTCGCCGACTCGACACCCGCGCTGACCAGCGCCATCGGCCAGCTCAACGACGGCGCCGGGACGCTCGCCAACGGTGCCGGTGAACTGGACTCGGGTGCCCGGCAGCTGCACCAGGGGGAGCAGCAAGCCGTCACCGGCACCACGAAGCTCGTCGACGGCGCCGATCGGCTCGCCGACGGATCGCACCGGCTCGCGGACGGTTCGGGCCAGCTCGTCGACGGGTCGCACACCTTGGCCGACGAGCTCGGCAAGGGCGCCCAGGACATCCCGAACCTCGACGACGCCACCCGGGAGAACACCGCCCGGACCATCGGCGACCCGGTCGCCGTGAACAACGACGCGCAGGTCAAGGCCGCCACCTACGGCGCGGGCCTGGCCCCGTTCTTCATGGGCCTGGCGCTGTGGATCGGCGGGTTCGTGCTGTTCCTGATCATGCGTCCGCTGTCGCAGCGAGCGCTGGCCTCGGGCGTGGCGGCCTGGAAGGTGGCGCTCGGCGGCTGGCTCCCGGCCGCGCTGGTGGGCATCGCGCAGGCGGTGCTGCTGTTCCTCGTGGTCGTGTTCGGCGTGGGCGTGCACCCGGCGCACCCGTGGCTGACGCTCGGGTTCCTGGTGCTCACCTCGTTCGCGTTCACGTCCGTGGTGCACGCGCTGAACGCGGCGTTCGGGCCGAAGGGCAAGTTCATCGCGCTGATCGTGCTGGTGCTGCAGCTGGTCACCGCGGGCGGCACGTTCCCGTGGCAGACCATTCCGGCACCGCTGCACCCGCTGCACCAGGTGCTGCCGCTGAGCTACGTCGTGACCGCGCTGCGGCACCTGCTCTACGGCGGGCCCGGCCTGGAGGCGGCGGGCACCTCCGCGCTGGTGCTGCTCGCCTATCTGGTGGCCGGGCTGATGCTGAGCACCATCGCCGCGTGGCGGCAGCGGGTGTGGACCCCGGGCAGGCTCAAGCCCGAATTGGCATTGTGACCTGGGGATGAGGCGAATCGGGGCCGTCGAGCGCGCTGCTCGACGGCCCCGTTCTCGTTCCGTCCACGTCGCGGGAGCTTCGGTCCCGCCTGGCGGATCACTCCGCGCTGGTGGTGGCCTCGGCCTCTTCGTCGTATCGAGCGACCTCGATCAGGTTGCCGTCGGGGTCGCGCAGGTACAGCGAGGTGATCGGGCCGAAGGTGCCGGTGCGGCCCACCGGACCTTCCTCGATGCGGACGTCGTTGGACCGCAGGTGCTCCTGCACCTCGCTGATGGGCTGTTCGGTGACGAAGCACAGGTTGGCCGAGCCCGGCACCGGGTGCGTCGCGGTGGGCTCCACGAGCTCGCTCGCGGCGTGCAGCTTGATGGTCTGCTGCCCGAAGCTCACGGCCCGGCGGTCACCGGGGAAGGTCACCGTGCGCATCCCGAGGATGCGCTCGTAGAACTCAGCCGCCCGATCGACATCGGCCACGGTGAGCACCAAGTGGTCCACTCTGTCGATGTTGATCATTTTCCTCCTCCGGGAGCTCCGTCCCGGGTCCGCCGTGCGCGCCGCGCGCCGGCTCGTCGGCATCCGCTGTTCCGCGAAGTAGGCAGGCTATCCCGGCTATCACCCGAAAGGTCCAACTGGGGCCCGACTCGTTCACGTTCCGGTCATCTCAGTGGTTGAGACAGCCGCGCCGCCGCGAAATGATCTCATCGTGATCAAGCCGCAATCTCCGCAGCTCGGAGACCACGCACTCGGCATATGCCGACACCCGGCGACCGCGCGGTCACCCCGCCGCACGCGATCCTCCGCACACACAGCGTGCGGTCCCTTCAGTGTGCGGCGGAGTCCCAGGAACGGCCCGCTCCCACCGAGACCTCCAGCGGCACGTCCAGCGGGTACGCCGAGCCCATCTGCTCCCGCACGATCCGCTCGACCTCGGCACGCTCCCCGTCGACCAGCTCGATGATCAGTTCGTCGTGCACCTGCAGCAGGATCCGAGACCGCAGCCCCGCCTCCCGCAGCGCCTGGTGCGCGCCGAGCATCGCGACCTTGATGATGTCGGCCGCGCTGCCCTGGATCGGCGCGTTGAGCGCCATCCGCTCCGCCATCTCGCGGCGCTGCCGGTTGTCGCTGAGCAGGTCGGGCAGGTAGCGGCGGCGACCGAGGATCGTCGAGGTGTAGCCGTCCTCGCGCGCCTTCGACACCACCTCGTGCAGGTAGTCCCGCACCCGCCCGAAGCGGGCGAAGTAAGCGTCCATCTGCGCCTTGGCGTCCTCAGCGGAGATCCGCAGCTGCTGGGCCAGGCCGAACGCGGAGAGCCCGTAGGCCAGGCCGTAGGACATGGCCTTCACCCGGCGCCGCAGTTCCTGGTCCACCTGGTCGATCGGCACGCCGAACGCCTGGGACGCCACGAAGTTGTGCAGGTCCTCCCCGGAGCGGAACGCCTCGATCAAGCCCTCGTCGCCGGACAGGTGGGCCATGATCCGCATCTCGATCTGGCTGTAGTCGGCGGTCAGCAGCTCGGAGTAACCGGAGCCGACGACGAACACCTCCCGGATCCGGCGGCCTTCCTCGGTCCGGATCGGGATGTTCTGCAGGTTCGGGTCGGTCGAGGACAACCGGCCGGTGGCCGCGATGGTCTGGTTCAGCGTGGTGTGGATCCGCCCGTCGTCGGCGACGGACTTCACGAGCCCTTCGACGGTCGTCTTGAGCCGGGTCGCGTCGCGGTGCTCCAGCAGGTGCTGCAGGAAGGGGTGCTCGGTCTTCTCGTACAGCCCCTGCAGCGCGTCCGCGTCGGTGGTGTAGCCGGTCTTGGTGCGCTTCGTCTTCGGCATGCCCAGTTCCTCGAACAGCACCACCTGCAGCTGCTTCGGCGAACCGAGGTTGATCTCCTTGCCGATGACCTCGTAGGCGTCCTGCGCGGCCTGCTTGACGCGGCCCGCGAAGTGCGCGCCGAGCTCGTCGAGCAGGTCGGAGTCCACGGCGATGCCCGCGGCCTCCAGCTCGTCGATCACCGCGAGCAGCGGCAGTTCGAGGTCGGTGAGCAGGCCGCGGCTGTCGATGCGGTCCAGTTCCGCGTCGAGCGCGTCGGCGAGCTCGCCCACCGCTCGGGCCTTGACGAGTTCCGCATTGGCGGCGTCGGCCTTGTCCTGCTCCTCGTCGGCGAGCAGGGACAGCTGCCCGTCACCGCTGTCCTGCTCGGCGCGCAGCTCCCGCTGCAGGTAGCGCACCACCAGGTCGGGCAGGTCGAACGAGCGCTGCCCCGGCCGCACCAGGTAGGCGGCGAGCGCGGTGTCGCTGGTCAGCCCCGCCAGCGCCCAGCCGCGACCGCGCAGGGCGTGCAGCGGGCCCTTGACGTCGTGCGCGGCCTTCGGCAGCGCCGGGTCCGCCAGCCACTCCCCCAGCGCCTTGTCGTCTTCGGGGGTCAGCTCGGTCGCGTCGGCGTAGGTGCCCGCGCCGTCCGCGTTCACCAGGGCGATCCCCTGCAGATCACCCGCACCGGTCGTCCAGGTCCCGCTGAACGCCAACCCGATCCGCCGCCCGTCCCGGGCGTGCCGGTCCAGCCAGCCCGCGAGCTCACCCGGCGCGACCGCGCCACCGGTGACCTCGAAGCCCTCTTCCACTTCGGGTTCCGCCGCGGACAGCGTCGAGAACAGCCGTTCCCGCAGCACCCGGAACTCCAGGTCGTCGAACAGCTTGTGCACCGCGTCCCGGTCCCACTGGGCCATCGCCAGGTCGTCCGGGGTGACCCCCAGCGGCACGTCGTGCTCGAGCTGGGTGAGCTCGCGGTTGAGCTGCACCGAGGCCAGGTTCGCCCGCAGCGCCTCACCGGCCTTGCCCTTGACCTCGTCGGCGCGGTCGATGAGCCCCGCCAGCGAGCCGAACTGCTGGATCCACTTGGTGACGGTCTTCTCCCCGACACCGGGGATCTTCGGCAGGTTGTCCGACGGGTCGCCGCGCAGCGCCGCGAAGTCCGGGTACTGCTCGGGCGAGAGGCCGTACTTGTCCTCGACCGCCTGCGGCGTGAACCGGGTGAGCTCGGAGACGCCCTTCGTCGGGTACAGCACGGTGACCTTGTCGGTGACCAGCTGCAACGCGTCCCGGTCCCCGGTACAGATCGCCACGGAGAAGCCTTCACCGGTGGCCTGCGTGGTGAGCGTCGCGATGACGTCGTCGGCCTCGTAGTTGTCCTTGCTCAGCACCGGCACCGACAGCGCCCCGAGCACGTCCTGGATCAAGCTCACCTGGCCCTTGAACTCGTCCGGGCTGGCGCTGCGGTTGGCCTTGTACTCGGTGAACTTTTCGCTGCGGAACGTCTTGCGGGACACGTCGAACGCGACCGCGAAATGGGTGGGCTGCTCATCGCGCAGCAGGTTGATCAGCATCGAGGTGAAGCCGTAGACCGCGTTGGTGTGCTGGCCCGTGCCGGTTTGGAAGTTCTCCTTCGGCAGGGCGTAGAACGCTCGATAGGCCATGGAATGGCCGTCGATCAACAGCAGACGTCGGTCTTCGGAAGCCATCACGTCGCGGGAGTCTAGGCTGACCCACCGACAGCGCGTGCGGCGAGGCACGAGGAGGGGTGGACCGTGACGGCGACCGAGAACGAGCAGCCCGTGAACGATGCGATGGCCAAGGTCCTGAACCCGGATCCGGACCAGTTGCAGCACCGGATGGGCATCGAATACGTCGAATGGTCACCCGAACGTGTGGTCGCGACGATGCCGGTCGAGGGCAACAAGCAGCCCTACGGACTGCTGCACGGGGGCGCGAACGCGGTGCTGGCCGAATCGGTCGGCTCGATCGCCTCGGCGCTGCACGCGGGAGAGGGCCGGATCGCGGTGGGGCTGGAACTGTCCTGCACGCATCACCGCTCGGCCACGGAAGGCGTCGTCACCGGTGTCGCGCTGCCCCTGCACCGGGGCCGCAGCACCGCGACGTACGAGATCGTCGTCACCGATGAGCAGGGCAGGCGCACCTGCACGGCACGCCTGACCTGCGTCATCCGCGATCAGCCGAAGGGCTGATCACTCCAAGTTCTCGAGCACCGCCTGGGCCACGGCCTTCATCGTGGTCCGGCGGTCCATCGCGGTCCGCTGCAGCCAGCGGAACGACTCGGGCTCGGAGAGGTTGTGCTTGCTCATGAGCAGGCCCTTGGCGCGTTCGATCGTCTTGCGCGCCTCCAGCCGCTCGCTGAGGTCCGCGACTTCCGCCTCCAACGCCTGCACCTCGGTGAACCGGGACACCGCGAGTTCCACGGCCGGCACCAGGTCGCGCTTCGCGAACGGCTTGACCAGGTAGGCCATCGCCCCCGCGTCCCGCGCACGTTCCACCAGGTCGCGCTGGCTGAAAGCGGTGAGGATCACCACGGGCGCGATGCGCTCGCCCGCGATGTTCGAAGCGGCTTCGATGCCGTCCATCTTCGGCATCTTGATGTCCAGGATCACCAGGTCGGGCCGCAGCTCCTCGGCCAGCCGCACGGCTTCTTGCCCGTCCCCGGCCTCACCGACGACCTGGTATCCCTCTTCTTTGAGCATCTCAACCAGATCGAGCCTGATCAACGCCTCGTCCTCGGCCACGAGTACGCGACGTTCGACGGGCTTGGCCTCGCCTGGGTCCTCGGCAGCCGGCGTGGTCACCGGGTCCTCCTGGGGTAGTTCTGACACGGTCCAGTGCGTTCAGCACCGGGAAATTCCAGCTTACCGGCCACCCCCGCGCGCTGAGATGACCAGGGAGGGTGACCATCCTGACACCGATTTCCACCACGTGACACCCGTGCTACCAGCAGGGTTCGCCCCCGCACCCACCACGCCAACCCCCCACCTGCGCACGGTGATCACCACTCCCGTAAGCTGGCCGTGCTCAGCCCCCGTAGCCCAATCGGCAGAGGCGGCGGACTCAAAATCCGTACAGTGTCAGTTCGACTCTGACCGGGGGCACCACCGCTCACCAGCGGAAACAACCGAAGACTGGATCATGATTTGATCCCGCTGGGTGCGGCCTTGGGTGCGAGTATGCTCAAGGCCATGACTGCTGCGCGCTCAGAGTCCCGCGAGCGCGGCCGGATCGAGGAGCGAGCTACTGGCTTCCGGGTGGTCGTGTACGCGGGCGTTGATCCGGTCACCGGCAAACGGGTCTACCTACGCGAGACGATCAAGGGCACCACCGACGCCGCGCGCAAGCGCGCCGAGAAGGCCCTGACGAAGTTGCTCAACCAGGTCAACGAGCAGAACTCAGCACCCTCGACCGTCGCGCTCTCCTACGCACTGAGCGAGTGGCTACGCGCCAGCGAACTGGAAGAGAGCACGCGCCACACGTACGAGGGCTATATCCGGCGCACCATCCTCCCCGCCCTCGGCGAGACGGCGGTCAACAAGATCAGCGCGCGGATGCTGGAAAGCTTCTACAGCGAACTGCGGCGCTGCCGCGCCCGCTGCGACGGCACGCCGCAGATCGAGAAGCACGCCCGCGACGGCGAGCACGAATGCGCTTCGTCCGGCTGCAAGCCGCACGTGTGCAAGCCGATGGGCAACTCCACGGTCCGGCAGATCCACGCCATCCTCAGCGGCACGCTGGACGCCGCCCAGCGCTGGGACTGGATCAACTCCAACCCCGCTCGCATCGCGCGGAAGCCGAAGCAGAAGCGTCCCGAACCCGATCCGCCGACTCCCGCCGAGGCCGCACGGCTCTCGGAGCGGGCGTTCGAGATGGACGACGACTGGGGGACGCTCGTGTGGCTCGCCATGACTACCGGGATGCGCCGAGGCGAACTCGCCGGACTCCGCTTCTCCCGGATCGACCTGGACGAAGAGGTGATCGACCTCCGCCGGAGCTGGGTCCGCGGAATCGAGAAGGGGACCAAGACCCACCAGAACCGCCGCATCGCCCTCGACTCCGAAACCGTCGTCCTACTCAAGGAACACAAAGCGCGGGTGCGGAACCGCGTCGAACAGATCGGAGCCACCTTCGCCGAGGACCTGTTCGTCTTCGGCGGCAGCAAGACCCCCGATCACTTCGAGCCGTACTCCCCCAACGCCATCACCCAGCGGTACAAGGACATGACCGCCCGGCTCGGCATCGACACCCACCTGCACGCCTTGCGCCACTACTCCGCCACAGAGCTACTCACCGCCGGAGTCGACCTACCCACCGTCTCCGGCCGCCTCGGCCACGGAGGCGGAGGCGCTACCACACTCCGGGTTTACGCTGCATGGGTAGCAGCCTCCGACCGGAAGGCAGCCGAGATCCTCGGAAGCCGTATGCCTAAGCGGAAAACCTCAGAATAAGACTGATTCAGGGAAAAGCGATTTTTCAAAGAACTTGGCGCCTTCAGGATTCCCCTTTCCGAAGTTGCATTTAGGAAAACTAGCGGGACACAACGGACACCGACTTACCTTTTTTATTTGGGGTAAAGTACATCAATCCCGGCATAGCCAAAGCAACTAGCAACAAAGGCCAATTATCCAATATTTCACTTGGCGCGAAAATTATGCCGACGATCACGCACGGGATAGATATCGCAGCCGCATGGTGGACATGAAACTTCGCATGCTCTTGCTCGGACCTTGTCCTGCGCTTGGTCTGGTTTTCTTTTGCCCAGTGCTCGACTGCGCCACACAGCCACGGACGCCCAAGGACCCTTGCATCCGACGAGCCGAGCTCCACTCGCAGACTAGATGATCGAATAACAAGCTTAACAATATCAGCTTGCCAGAGAGTATCCAGATGTTCTGGATCTTCCACGCGTACTACCTGAATACCAAGGTGATCACGATGTGCTTGCAGCTCCACATCTTCACTGCCAGCCTTATATAGGAAATCGAGCAGTCCCCTCACGCTCTCTGGCGTCACGAGAACTCGCCCAAGCGGACGACTTGCAATTTCATATTCTTCTGATACTAAGCCAGCCCATCGAATGGTCATGCTTTCAATCCCTTCGTCACGAAAGCCACGACGGCAGCGATAACAAATCCAACAATAGTGACGAAGATGGTCCTTCGATGCCGCGCACGCTCTTCCTGATCTTTACGAAACTCTTCCCATGTTGCTGGAATTACAGTCGCGCAGGAAAAGGACATAGGGCCAAAGTATGCAATCAAGTGCATTAGCAGTACCGTGCCCAATACGAGTGACAACAATAGAGCCTGTTTGAAATGAAAGTCGCCCGGAGCGGTCAGCGCCGGAATTAGGAACAGCATGGCAAGTGGGCTAAATATCAGAGAAGTACGGAAAAGTTGTCGGCGACCTATCGCCCTTCGGGATTTTGGCCAGATTCGCCTACGTCTCGGCTCTGCCCAGATTTTGCGGATATGTTCGCAGTTTCGCGGAGAACCCGTTACGTACGCTTTTGTGTCACCGAGTAAAACTTGAACCGACGTTGCCCGCACCCTGATTCGAGCGAGGCTCTCGTCGGGGAGCGACCGCATGTCATCCGGATCGTCAAACTCGCCCCCATCAAATTCTGCGACCACTTTCGAATCAGAAAGGTTCTCCATTAGCTCGAAGAGGGCTCGAAGGTCGTCAATGGTTACCAGCAGACGAGGTAGATCTACCTGGGCCAGCTTGCCACTGGAGGCGGAAGTCAAGTCACGCTCTGGAACCGACATGACTCCATAGGGTAACAACAGCTCATTTGGGGTGTGCACCCGGCTGCTGATTCTGCCCGTAGGCTGCTCATGTGACCACTGAGCGCGGGGCATGGCGGGTGCACGGGGAGCGGACGATCTACGACAACCGGTATGTCCGGTTGGGGCTGGTGGATGTCGAGCCGCCGGATGGGCGGCGGTTTGAGCACCACGTGGTGCACTTGGATCGGGTTGCGGTGGCCTTGATCGTCAACAGCTGGGACGAAGTACTAATGCTGTGGCGGTACCGGTTCGCCACGGATGAGTGGGGCTACGAGCTGCTGGGCGGCCTCGTGGACGGAGATGAGGAGTCGACCGCGACGGCGTTGCGTGAGGCCAGCGAGGAGAGTGGCTGGGAACCGATAGGAGCCCCTGAACACCTGGTGAGCTTCGAGCCCATCCCGGGGATGGTCACCTCTCAGTTCGACGTCTACTTGTGGCGCGGGGCAAGGCTTATCGGCGAGCCGACCGATGAAGAAGAGGCGGGGACGGTCGAGTGGGTTCCGTTGCAGCGCGTCATCGAGTTGACACGTGAACGGAAGCTTCTCGGGTCCGGAACGTTGGTCGCGCTGCTGTACTACCTGGCCTCACGAGGAGCCGGGAAGGATCAGGGCGCTGAGTCGGCGTAGCTGGCGGTCTGACTTGATCTGCGAGGCGAGGCGCCGCGCTTGGCGAGAGTGTTCGAGCGCGGCGTCTCGTTCGCCTGCTGCGGCGTAGGCGAACGCGAGATCCACCAGAATTCCCGTGCGGGCGCGCGTGAACGCCTCGGGCAAGCGCGGGAGCGCATCGGTGAGCTGGTCGATCGCTTCGGCCTCGCCGAGTTTGCTCAGCGCATTGCCGCGCCAGCGGTCCAGGTGTGATCCGCCGAGGAACAGGAACGGCAACGCTGGATCGACCGGTTCGGCGGGCAAGAGCTGGTCGGCTTGATCGAACGCCCGAAGTGCGTCGTCTCGCTGCCCGACTGCCGAGAGCCCTTCGCCGTGCGCAGCCGCCAACCACGCTCGAAGCAACGCGGGGGCTGCGTCTCCGGCCACTTCACGAGCTACGGCGAGCTGTTCAGCCGCCGCTTCGGTCTCGCCAATGTCGATGAGCACGAACGCCTGCTCGGCGGTGGCGTGCGCGAGCAGCGGCAGCGACATCGCTTCTCGCGCGGCGGTTTTCGCGCGCTCGTAGTGCTCCCACGCCTGCCCGTGCGCGCTGCGGTCGAGGGCTTCCCACCCGGCCAATGTGGACGCTTCGGTGAGCACGCCCGCAAGCGCTTCGCGGTGCCCGCTCAGCGTGCTGTGTCCGAGCAGATTGCTCACCTGGTCGATGTCGCCCCGGAGCCGGTCGAGCATCGTGACGCCGCCGAAGCGTCGATCGATCTGCCGGGCATGGTCCACCTGGAGACGGAAGCTCTCCAGCAGTTCCTGATCAACCCGGCGGGCGACCGCGATGCGGGCGCGTAGTTCGGCGACGTCTTGGTCATCCGGCTCGGACGGGAACCCCAACTCCTCGTCGGTGCGGCCGTAGATCTCGCGGAACAGCCGCCGGTAGGGCTCGCTGACGGACTCGTGCCCGTTCTCCCAGCGGGAGAGCTTCGTTTTCAGGCTCGTCGGCGACATGACCGACACATCTAGCCGTTTCGCGAGTCGGTCGAGCATCCGAATCACGTCGTCGGCCGAGTAGTCGAGCTGCCTGCGAACCACTTGCAAGCGGGTTTTCGGTGTCATCGCATCATCCCCCGATATGCGATCTGACCTGCGTGGTTAATTGCGGTTAATGGGCTGGTGGTTAACCGCAGCCATCTGTGAAAACGCGCTCGACTGCCGTTTCTTGGAGTCATGGACAGCGCACATGGAACGGCCCACCGGGGCAGGCCGGTTGATCGCCGGAGCGGTCGGCTAGCCGCCCGACCCGCCGCCACGTCCGGTCTCCGCGGTGAGCCGCGAGTTCATCTCGTCGAGCGTGTCGGTGATCCGGCGGAGCTGGTGCTCGATGGCCGACAGCCGGCCGGGCACGTCGTCATCGGCAATGGTCAGCGGGTCGCCGACCTCGGGCGGAGTGCGCCGGTCGAGCACGGCCGAGAGGTGTTCGGCGTGCCAGCCCAACGCCAGCGACAGCGCTTCGAGCGTTCGCGCGCTCCGCCGCCGCTGCACGGTGTTGTGCTGCAACTCGCGCACGATCGCCTGCGACACGTGCGAGCGCTCCGCCAACTCGCGCTGCCGCATACCGAGTTCGCTCACGCGCTGGTCAATCGCATGAGCGACCGCAGTCCAGTCCTCCGACACGTATTCCTCCGCGCTCCGCCTCAGCGCCGACATTAGCGCGAACTCTTTTCGACACAGCAACCCCACGCGAGGAACGAGGCACTTCGCGTCTTTTATGCGCTGATATTGGCT
Source organism: Saccharopolyspora sp. NPDC002578 (assembly GCF_053592695.1). Classification (NCBI taxonomy): domain Bacteria; kingdom Bacillati; phylum Actinomycetota; class Actinomycetes; order Pseudonocardiales; family Pseudonocardiaceae; genus Saccharopolyspora; species Saccharopolyspora sp. NPDC002578. The sequence goes on from NZ_JBSFWJ010000042.1 coordinate 33,307, forward strand.
TTTCATTCCGCCGAAATGCGCGCATTTCCTCGTTCTCAGGAGACACAAACATGGAAAAGAACTTCGAGAACGCCGGGAGACCGACGTTCTACACGGTTCGGGAAGCGGCGCGGATCATGCGCTGCAACCCCTCGACCCTGTACCGCGCCATCCGGGAGGACTCGTTCCCGGCCGTGCGGGTCCGCACCCGCTATGTGGTCCCGAGTGCCGCCGTGGACCGGCTCGCCGCCGAGGCGAGCGAGTCGGGCGGTCGCGTGGACGTGGCGGAGATGGCCGCCGAGCGCCGGACCGCTCGCGACGTGGCGCGGCTGAACGGGGGTGCGTCGTGGTGAACCCCGAAGAGACCGAACGGCTCGCGCGGATGGACCTGCTGCGGTCGCTGCCGCTGGACGTGCTCACCGACGTGGTCACGGACAACGGCCGGTGCCTGTGGGAGCTCACTGAAGGCGACCCGCCGGAGCCGACCGGCGCCGAGCCCGATCGGGAGTTGGCGGCGCGGCTGTGCGCGGATTGCCCGGTTCGTGACGAGTGCTTGGAGCTGGAGTTCCGTTCCGCCGGAGCGGAGACGGTCGGCGTGTGGGGCGCGCTGTCCGAAGAGGACCGCCGCGCGCTCTACCCGATGTGGCGGGCACGCCGTGAAGCCGAGCGGGGTGAGTGGGAATGACGCTGCAACTCACCCCGGTGCAAGTCCTGGCGGTGGTCGGTGCGCTGCTCGTCCTGATCGGCGTGTGGCGTGCGAGCGCCCGCGCGTCCCGCAAGGCCGCCGAGACCGCGCGGACCGGGGCGCGGCTGGTGTCGCTGACCGGGCGGGTGGTCGCGACGGCGGGCGTGATCGTGCTCGGGCAGTGGCTCGTGATCACGCAAGGCGGCAGCAGCGCGCCGCTGTTCACGGTGCTGGGCATTCCGGCGGCGTTGGCGGCGTACACGCTCACCAAGGCGCTCACGGTCACCACGTCGGAGCCTCCGCACCACCGGAGCCGGAAGCGATGAGCGGGCGGACATCGCGGGACGGGCGGCACTCGCCGCCCGTCCCCTCCGGGGCCGAGCCGGTCGAGCAGGTGCGGCGGCAGGTGGACCGGTTGTGCTGGACGGGAATCCTGCTGGGGCTCGCGTTCACCATGACCAACGTCCAGAGCTTCGCTGCCGGGAACGCGGCCGTGTGGTCGCTGCGGTGGTCGGCGGCGTGGCTGCTCGATCCGATGGTGTCGCTGGTGCTGCTGGCGATTCTGCGGGCCGAGCAAGTCACCGCCCGGTACGGCGTGCACACCGGCGGATGGGTGCGCGGGGCGAAGTGGTTCACGCTCGCCGCGACCTACGTCATGAACACCTGGGAGGCGTTCGCGGACGCCTCAGCCGCGATGGTGGTGCTGCATTCCGTGCCGCCGCTGGTGGTGTTCGTGGCCGCCGAGGCGGTAACCGACCTGCGCGACAAGCTCGGAGAAGTCGCCGCGCTCTCCGCAGCACCACCGCGACCGGCCACGGCGCCCGAGCGAACCGAGCGGAAAGCCGCGCAGCCTCCGCGCCGGACCTCCGCCGACGAGTACCTGTACCGGGCGCGGCAGGCGTGGCAGCCCGACGTGACCGTGACTCCCGCGTGGATTCGCGAAGTCACCGGCTGCTCACGCGGGCTGTCCTCACGGTTGGCCGCCGCGCTCGCTGAGGAAGTGAACACCGAACGGGGCGAGCCATGAACGACGACGCATTTCGAAGCTCCGTGAACGGGGTGGAGCGAGCCGTGTTCGACGCTGAAATCGTGGACGACCAACCACGCCGTGAACGCACACGCTGGTTCGCGCGGTGGTGGCAGCGTTCGCCGCGCGTGCCCGCATCGCTGAAGTCGTGGCCGCTGTTGCGGCAAGCACTCATCGACGCCGCCGCAGCGGTGGCCCGCTCACCGTGGCGGTTCTTGCGGGCCGTCGTCCGAGGCGTGCTGTTCGCGGTGCGCCGGTGGCGGCGGTGGGTGCGGGTGCACGACTACCGCGAGGCCGCCGAGCAGTCCGAGAAGCTGGCCGACAAGTTCTTGGAAATCCGGTCGCTGACACTGTTCCGCTGGAAGGTGACCGGAGCCGTCGCCTTCAGCGTCATCGGTGCGGGCACGGTATTGGGAGTCCTGTTCGGACAAACGGCGCTGTGGGCATCGCTCGCACTGGTCGCTCTGGTGGCAGCCGTGACGGGACGTCGCAAGGAAGGTGCGGCGGGGCGCAAGCGCGTCATCGCCGGTCCGCGTTCGTTCGCGTGGACGATGGATCCGCAAGTCCTCATCGACGCGTTCCGGGCCGCGAAGCTGATCGGCAAGGACGACACCGTGCACCTGGTGGAGCGCGCAGTTCGCTCCGGGCGGGGATGGGCGATGACCGTGGACCTGCCCGCCACTCGCAAGGCCGCCGACGTGATCAAGCAGCGCGAAGCGCTCGCCTCCGCGCTCGCGGTCGACGAGGTGCAGCTCGTCGCCGAGCGGGTACGGGGCAGGCGTGGCCACGCCGGGCGGGTGTTTCTGTGGGTAGCCGACGACGATCCGTACTCCGGTCCGCCGCTGCCGTGCCCACTGCTGTCGGTGGATTCCTGGGATGCCTGGCGAGCGGTGCCGTTCGGGCGCGACGCGCGGAACCGGCGGATCGACCTGCCGTTGGTGTGGACCTCGCTGCTCGTGGGCGCGATCCCGCGCCAGGGCAAGACATTCGCCGCCCGGCTCGCCACCGCCGGCCTGGTCCTCGACCCGCACGCACGGCTCTACGTCTTCGACGGCAAGGGAGGAAACGACTGGGACGCCGCCGAAGCCGTCGCGCACCGCTTCGTGCGCGGCGACGACGACCAGCACGCCGAAGCGGTGCGCGACCACCTCACCGAGCTGGTCGGCGAAGTGCAGCAGCGCTACACCCGCATGTCCACACTGGACGACGAACTGTGCCCGGAATCGAAGATCACTCCTGCCATCTCGCGGGACGCCGACCTCGGGATGCCCATCACGGGCGTGATCCTGGACGAAGTACAGGTCTTCTTGGACAACCCGAAGCGCCAAGACGTCGGCGAGGTGAAGACGACGCTCGGCGCGCACATCGCCGATCTACTGGCCTACCTCGCGCGGAAAGGACCGGCGGTCGGCGTGGTGGTCATCCTGGCCACACAGCGGCCTGACTCCGCCACCATCCCATCCCGGCTGCGCGCCGTACTCGGCTCGCGGTTCGCGCTGCGGGTGATGGACTGGCGCGACTCCAACATCGTGCTCGGCGACCAGATGAACACCCGCGGCTACGACGCCTCCACCCTGCTACCAAGCCACAAAGGAGTGGGGATCCTGCGGCCGGACGGTGAAGCCGACGTCAGCGAGGACGTGCTCGCGATGACCGTGCGGACCTACTACCTGCCCAACCCCGAATGGCGCACCCTCTGCCAGCGAGGCCGAAAGCTGCGCGAAGCAGCGGGCACCCTCACCGGGCACGCGGCGGGCGAGACAAGTGCAGGAAGGATCGATCCGTCCACAGTGGCAACCGCAGTCGGCGCGACCGCGCCGGAGCCGACCACGCTGCCCGAACCGCTCGGCGCCGTGCTCGACCACCTCGGCGACGACCTGGAAGCACGCGAGTTCGTCTCCACCGCCGAACTCACCGACGCACTCGACCTGGAACCGACCGCGTTCGGACGACGCATGGGCGAACTCGGCTGTCAGCCGCGCCGAGGCCGCCTCACCGACGAGACCGGCACCGCGCGGCAGGTACGCGGCTACTACACCGCCGAACTCCGGGCCGTCATCGAACACCACCGGTCCGAGGATGTCCCGTAGCCGTCACACACCCGTCCCGGACGGGACAGCCCGTCACACCGAGCGGGACAGGTTTCCGACTCCGATGACGTGCGGAGACGATGAAAGTGACGGGTGGGACGGGTCTCGTTGACCCGGCCCACCCGTCACTATTCGCGGCCCTGCACGCCGAATCGGGTCGCCTCTGTGGAACCCGTCCCGGTGTCTAGAAGCGGCGCAGCGCGTCCCGCACCGCCCGCAGCACAGCGAGCGACGGACGCCCGGACTCCTCGACCTCGTCCGGCTCAGGCTCCGCCTGCGGGAACGGCGTGAGAAAGATGATCGTCGGAAGGTCGGCGTTCAAGTCGCCACACCACGCCGTGACGTAGCCGCCGCGCTCGCGAGAGTGCTGACCGCCGGACATGATCAGCGGCTCGGCTGGTCGAGCACCGTGCACCGATCCGCCCGCGCCCGCAGCATCCCCGCGAGAGCCTCCATCGCCTCAGCAAGGTCTCGGTGCTCGTCGCCATCGAACCGGTCCTCGGGAATCCGGTGCGCGGCGTCGTCGATCGCCCATTGCGCCCGCCGCAGCAACACCGCGATCGCAGCAGTGTCAGCGGCGCTCATGCGTCTCCACCTCCTGAAGACGCGCAGTCAGGTGCGCGAGGAAGGTCTTCGCCCCGCCCCCGGCGAGCCCGAGCAGGACTCCGCACGGCTTACCGGGCAGCACCAGGCACACCATGCCGTCCTCGTTCACGTACGAGTCGATCGGCGAGTCCGAGCGCACCACCGACACGACGTAGTCGGAACCGTCCAGTCCGCAACCGGCGCGATGGCGACCTGTTCGCAACTCCACGGGCGAACACCTCCACGGCTGGGATCACGGCCGGAGCCGACGTTCGGGGTCGTCGACCCCGGCCGTGACCGGGCGCCCGGCGGTGACGGGTGAGAGGCGGAGCGCCACCACCGGGCGGTTCTGGTGACCGCAGGTACACGGTCCATGTCAGACTGAAACCAGCTTCACAAACAGCCGACATCAGCGGAACGACCCGAACACGACATACGGACGACTTCCGCTTCGGGGACGGGAGGACCACCGGTGCGCCCTTACCGCACGCTGCTCGAACAGAAAATCCGAGAACGCCGCATGACTTTGGAGGAGTTCTGCACCTACGCCGAGAACTTCGCCCGCGAACACGGAGAACCAGGAACCCTCAGCCTCCGCCACCTCCAACGCCTCGTGGCAGGCAAAGGGCCGAAAGGCCAGCCGCTCGGACCCATCCGCCCGGCGACCGCACGCCTGCTGGAACGCATCTTCGAGGTCGGCAGCAATAATCTTCTGTCCCCACCCGCACAAGTCTTCGCGACACGTGATGACGATGCCGCTGAACTCCGTGAACGAATCCAGAAAGCACGCCGCATCGACGAAGGAATCTTGAAAGGCCTTCGCAGTCAACTTGACTCGATACGACGCATGGACCGCCAGTTTGGGGCGATAGTCACACACAACGAACTCTTGGCAAAGATATCCCACATTCGCGACTTCCTTACCTACAGCCTAACTGGGAACATTCGCCGAGAACTAGCAATACTTGCCTCAGAAATGCACGCCCTTGCCGGATGGCAATCGCTAGACATGGGACACTGTTCAACTTCTTGGTATCACTACGAACAAGCAAAATCCGCCGCCCTAGAAACCGAAAATATCACTTACTACGCTCACGCTACCGCCGAACAGGCTTTTACATTAATTGACCTTGGCGAAGCAACCACGGCAGTCGATTTGCTCGATTCCACCCGTCAAAAAGTGGAACGCTCCTGCCCTCGACTCCTGCGCGCTTGGCTTGCAGCTTCGCACGGCGAGACGTTGGCAGCAAATAGTCAACATGACGAAGCACTGGACCTCTTCGACGAATCCGCCCGACTTCTTCCTGTCGAGCACGCCGAACCTATAGGACCATACATAGTACTTGACGAAACCCACCTAGCACGTTGGCGCGGACACGCTGCATCCCACTCAGACCACATTGGATCAATCAGCATCTCAAAAAGGGCACTTCGCCGTCTAGATCCAACATTTGCACGCGCAGAAACCTCCCTCCGCGTTGATCTAGCTACCGCATTTGCGGCACTAGACAGGTCGAGCGAATCCATCAATCAGATCCGACGTGCTCGCGATATAGCCCAAAGGATCGGCTCTGCTCGGCAGCTGAAAAGAATCACCTCGATCGAAGCCAAAGCGCGCCGAAGCTAGAGCGCTCACAAATTGCCAAAACTCCAACAACCTCATCCGCCCACTTTGGCCTGCAAGAAGCCTATAAGCTTGTCCATTTGACCGGTCGACGAATAATAAGCGAGAACAGTTATCACAGCGACCGCCGCGATAACCCTTGAATGTCTAGCAAGTGCGTCGTCAATCATGAGCAAGAAACGACTCATCCGAGACGACCGAGCATGTTCTACCTGCTCAATTTCTATTGTGAGGACCTTGGGTAGTCTCTTGCAGGTGGCCACTAGGTCGTCGTTCATGGCCAGAGTGGTCGCCGCCGAGAGCAATACATCGACTCTGCCGTCATGCTTGCGAATCCTTGTAGCTTCACTTCGAAGCTCCAGGGATAGCGCAGAGTAGAGCCTTGAGATTTCATCATACTGAATCTTTGCATATCTCCCCCTTATCCGAGGAAGACATTTTTCAAGAGCATCGGCAACAACGAACAAGTGTTGATGTTTGACATTTCTCCATCTCGCCAGGCGAAACCCTTCGCCGTGGCCGGACGGCATCGTGTTTTTAAAGAGCATCCCCGAAAGGCAGATCGTTATCAACTTTCGATGCAAGTTCCGGCGATCCGAAACTCGCATCACCACCCACATCAAAAGCCCCGGCGCCGCAACACTGAAAATCCCAGAAAACATCAAATACTGATACTCCGCAGAATCCTCGTCGAGCAGGTCGAGATGATCGCCAATCCGACATATTACTGCTATATATGCCTGAGCAGCAGTCACGATGACAATTTCGGAATTGGTTTGATGCAATGCAGCCAATCGAATGGCGTCTGCTTTCTTTTTTGGCGTTTCTCCATCCACCCAGGAAGTCCAAGCATGACAAATGTCCGCATTTTCGCGCGCAGTTCGCGGGTTTACTTTAAAGATGATCGCGAACACCAAGAAAGCTGAGCCAAAAGCAGGCATAGAGATCAGGATTGCCGCACCCTGTCCGCCCATTTTATCGGCAAAACTAGATATCAATAAAGCAATGGGTGCACATACTGCCACTAAAGACAGTGGAACTAAAATGAAGTGTCGCCACCAAGCTCCTACCCGCAGAGAGTATCGCGACAGCTCGCCTGCCAGCAAAGCAGATAAGGTCATGTTCGATATAAAAAATACGACCATCCACGGGATAGCTTCGCCGAACAGATTGGTAATTTCATTGCTCACCTAGAAAAAATACAGTAGATGAAACAACATGTACCGAGTAGCTGGATCTCTCACACTGATGGAGCAGCCGTGCTGGCCAACGATCGTTCTAGAGGCCCCTGGGTGCGAGTCTGGGTGCGAGCCTCGGCCCGCGATGCCCGCAGAGCGACGTCTATGCCACCGATCCGCGCCCGTTGCCGCAGGACAGAACCAGAGCGACAGCACTCGGCCGACTCAAAATCCGTACAGTGTCAGTTCGACTCTGACCGGGGGCACCAGCTTTCACCAGCGGAAACAAGCGAAGATCTGGATCATGGTTTGGTCCGCTGGGTGCGACGTTCTCAGGATCTACCGAATCGCCCTGGCGCCTTGCGAGCCAACAGACCAAAGAGATCTACGGCCAGCCTGCCACCGTCGCCGCAGGACAACGCAGCGCCGCCCTTGGAGAGCCGTCATCCTCGGCAGAGATCCTTTCCGTTAGATAAGCGGCTCTTTTTACGGAATCGCAATTCGCAACGCCGCCTATCACAGCTGGACATATCACGCAAGTGGACTGCCGCGTAGCCGCTAGGTGGCGATTTTATTTCCTCGGCAAGTGGCTCCTGACGTGCCGAACCGGCCTCTGCGCCCCGTAGGACTCGGACAGCAGCAGCGCTCGCGAGAAATTACAACACAGAAGACGAGAACTGTGATACTCGTTAAGCATGCCAGCAAAGAAGACTTGGAAGCCGTTGGAGCGTATTGGTCCACCCAGGACTTCGTATGGAACCAAGGCAGACTAATCCCTGAAGTCGAAAAAATATTCAAAGAGACCCACCCAAGAAATGCCGAGCCCACCGAAGAAGAAGTAAAGTCATGGAGCGAAAGCGCTTTCTGGCTCTCCTCGGTTCTCTACAACCTCGGACTCGGCAAGATCTGGTTGTTTATCGAGTACCTCGTCGATCCCAGCATGAACCCTATCGACGTAGTTCTTGCTGGATACCACCCAGACGGACGGTTCAGTTTCGCTGTGATCGAACTGAAGCAGTGGAGCAGCATCGGGCGCCCAAATTTCGATACACCGAAAGGATTGTGGTGCCGAGACGAAAGTACTGGGCGACCGACTCGGGCGGATTCGGCCAGATCGGCTGCGTGCATACCGCCCAGGGACTCGAATATGAATGGGGTGGCGTAATCATTGGACCAGATCTCACCTGGGATGAGACAAAGTGGAAGATTCATCGTGAACATGTGTTGAACAAAGCCAACAAGATTCGTTCTGATGAAGATCTTCTGCGCGCGATCCGAAATGCTTATGGCGTCCTCCTGACTCGATCGATACGTGGCACCGTTATCTATTCTGTTGATCCGGCGACCAGAAAGCTCTTTGCCGAACTCGGCCTCCAGCGGGTGTGAGAGCACGGAACTCACCGACGTTTTTCGGCTCTCGACGCGCGTGACAGCCTGACCAGTAACGGGTGCCCCGCGTAAATAGCGGACCAGCCCCGTCCCCGACGGGGCTGGCTCGAATTCGATCTACACCTAGGATTCATGCCGAAGGTGCGACACAGACAACAGCCATCCCATCTCAACGAACTTTACTGGTTGAGTCTAGCGCCCTGTTTGATCCGTCGATGTCCACCAACCGGGCAACCAAGGTCGTCCTCGCCGATTCCGACGGAAGGGCCTCGCTAAACTTAAGTCCGTCCAGAATATTTTCTCAATATCGGGTGGCAACCAGCGGGCTGTGGTCACGGCAGCAGCGACTCCAAAAACGAGCCGCATCGGCCCGCCGACCGCTGCGCAGGGCGTGACCGATCGTCGGTACGGCTGCCCGGATCGCTGCTGCGGACCCGGCGCGGCGTCAGCGCAGGGGTCTGCGGGCGACTCCGGCCCAGATCGAGGATTGTGCCGGTTCTGAGAACTTCAGCTTCCGGGAGTGGTTCGGGCTGTAGTCCTCGGGGTGCCACCCCCAGGTCCAGGCCATTCCGGGGTCCATCAGCTCGAAATCGCCGAACAGGTCGCGGATCTCATCGCGGGTCCGCCAGATCACCGGGCTCGACGACGCGTCGTACATGCGCTTGATCCCGGCGAGGTTCTCCTCCATGCCGGGGGGTAATCCGTCGTCGGTCAGGTGCGAGATCGCCAGGTACGAGCCCGGTGACAGCAATTCGCGGTAGCGCTTCATCACGGTCGGTGAGATGTCGACGCCGTCCGGGCCGGGTTGCTGCACGTGCAGGACCGCGATCAGCAGGACGGCGATGGGCTCGTCCATGTCCAGCACGCCGGTTTCGATGGCGCGCTGCCACAACTTGTTGGGGTTGCGGAAATCGGCGTTGATGGCCGCGTGGCGGTCCGGGTCGCCGTGCTTCTCCAGCAGCATCTGCGAGTGCGCCACGGCGACCGGTTCGTTGTCGACGTAGACGACCCGCGAGTCGAGATCGAGCTCGTCGGCGATGGAGTGCGTGTTGCCCATGGTCGGCACGCCCGAGCCGATGTCGATGAACTGCCGGACTCCGTGGGCGACCAGGCGGCGCACCGCTCGGTGCAGGAACAGCCGGTTGCTGATGGCGATCGGGCGCAGCACCGGGTACTCGTCGAGCACGCTCTGCCCGAAGCCCCGGTCGATGGCCCAGTTGGCCTTGCCGCCGAGGTAGAAGTCGTAGACGCGCGCGACGCTGGGCTTGCTCAGATCGACGCTCTGCGGAGGGAACGGGTCCTCATCCATCTTGCTCATTCGCATGATCCTTCTATCCCGGCCGGGCGATCGGCAACACATCGTAGCTTTGTGATCATCCTCGGTGAACGGCGCACGCGGGTCGCGGGCTCGACCTGGTCAGAGGACCTCCGGGGAGCGGTGGAGGGCACGTCCCGAGGGACGTGCCCTTCTCCTCGCTTGCACGGTCAGGTGTCACCCGTTGATGTGGCTCCCTCCGGCGACGTCCACCGCGGAGGGGTCTCGCGCCGGCGTTCCTCGGTGCGCGCCGGGTCAGCGAGCGCAGATCGAGTGGAGCGCTTCGTCCAGGGCCGCGCGGTGGATCTGGTCGAGGTCGGCCGACTCGGTCGCTACCGCTCGGTCCAGGGTCGGGGCGCAGTCCGGGGCCTCCCGCAGGGGTTCCGCCGCTTCGAGGGCGGTGATGATCTCAGTGCCGATGCGGTCGAGTTCGGGACGGATCGTGGTGAGGTCCGGCTTCTCCGACGGCCGCAGGGCGGGTTGCTCAGCCCACTGGCGCAGCAGGTCGTTCTGCACCTGGGTGCTCGCGGCGATCTGGTCCTGGAAGACCTGCGCGGCCCACTCGGGGTCCACTCCGGCGCGGGCGGCATCGGCACGGGCTCCGTCGATGACGACGGCTTCGCGGGCCGGGTCGGTGACGGCCTTGCCGGTGCCGAACTTCGAGGCGGCGACCTGGTCGGAGAGCACCGCCCGCTCCTCTGCCAGCCGCACGAGGTCGGTGATGCCGTCCGCACCCGCCACCGGCTGCGCGGCCGCGGGTTCCGCCGGTGCCCCGCACCCCGCCAGCAGCAGCGCGGCGACGAACACGGCGGCAGGGGTGATCTCGACTCGCTTCACGTTCTTCCTCCTCGGGGAACCACGACGATCCGCGGTGCACACGAGCGTGCCGTGATCATCGTCCTCCCCGTCCGCTCCCGGCGCCACGATCGATCCCGGTCGGGACAACCCTCGCCGCCGGACGGACCACGGACCGCACCCATCGACTCCTGGCGGATGCGGCCCGCGGCGGCCGGGCGTCACGCGGGCAGCAGCGGCCAGACCGTGATCGTGCTCTTGAGCTCGGCCCGCTCCGGCCATTGCGCGGCGACGTACTGCGGATCGATGCTGTCGGCCGTCGGCAGGGCGAACAGGGCCGCCGTGGGCACCTGCGCGGTGGGTTCGGCGTTCGGGTCCTGGGTGATCCTCGCCCGGCCCGGCGAGTCCGCGGTGATGCGGACCTCGGGCGAGTGCTCGCCGGGATTGTCGATGTCGACGGGCAGCTGGTCGCTGATGAAGTGGAACGACATCGCGTGCGGGTAGCCCTGCAGCACGCAGTCGGTGGCCGGGTCGGCGGCGGTGAAGTCGAGGGCGAACTCCTCGGGCGAGACCTGGTCGACGGTGACCCGGAGGTCGTCCGGGCCGCACCAGTCGTCCTCGGCGGCGACGGCCGCGCCGGTGCCGACGACCGCGGTGGCGGCGACGGTGGCGGTCACGGCCAGGAAAGCGGCGCTGCGACGGATGTTCATGCGTGTCCTCCTCGGGACGAACCTTCTCGATCACCCGGTGGACGCCGATGCGGACCGCGCGGATGCCGTCGCGTCGGGCTCGTCACGTCGGAGCAACCTGGGAGGCTTAGGAACGTCCGCAATGCGACCTGATCCGGCTGGTGCGCGCCGTGACGAAGGCGGCCCGGCGAAGTCAACCGGGCCCCGGGAAGACGCTGCCGCAGCCGGGAAACCTCATCGCCCCGCGTCGCGGTAGGTGGTGCCGGTGAGGTTGGGGGCGGTGCCGTCGTAGAGGCCGGTGGGGCTGGTTTCGGTGGAGAGCGTGAACCAGGAGTAGCGCTCCACGAACGGGAGTCCTTCGAGCATCTCGGTGGAGTTGCGGACGAAGTCGGCCTGCTCCTGCTCGCTCGGGTAGCGCGGCTGCCCGCCGGAGAAGTCGATGAGCGCGTATTCGGTGAGCCAGACCGGTTTCCCGTAGCGGTCGTGGACGGCTTGGACGTAGCTGCGCAGGTGTTCGGTCGCCTCCGGGGAGAAGTCCGCGCCGTACCAGTGCAGCGGGATGAAGTCGACCTGCAGACCTCGTTCGGCGGCCCCCTGCATGAACCGGTCGAGCCAGCCACCGTCCAGGTCGGCGCCGGTGGCGACGCCGGGGGCGCTCAGGCGCATCCCGGTCTCCTGCAGCTGCGGCCACAGGTCGAGGGCCTGCTCGACGGTCATGTCGGCCTGTTCGGCCATGTCGGGTTCGTTGAACGCCAGCAGGGTGGAGCCGGAGGCCTTCGCCGCGTCGAGGGACTGCTGGTTCACCTCGTCGGCGCCCCAGATCATCGGGACGAACTCGGTGCCTTCGGGCGCGGGGACGTCCTGGTCGTCGGCGGACCAGTCGTAGAACCAGCTCACCCCGACGTCGCCCAGCGCTTCGTCGACGCCGGCGACGTCGTTGACGCTGACGCCCTTCTTGGCGGCGTCCTCGGCCGCGGAGGTCGCGGGAACCAGCAGCAGGGTCACGACCGCCGCCAGCGCGGGCAGCAGCGATTTCCGGGTGAACATCAGATCCCCTCGTGGAAGGTCACGGTGAAGCCGTCGCAGGACGGGCAGTTGCGCATGACGTCGTTGCCGGGTTCCTGGTCGTGCTTGGACCACGCGTACGCCCGGGGGCAGTGCTCCTGCACCGCGTCGCTGTAGGGCGTCCGCTCGTCCCGGCTGGGGTTGGTGCACAGCTGCGGCTGCCCGTCCGCGCCGTCGGTGAGGTTCTCCGGCGGGCAGTGCTCCAGGAGCGGTTCGGAGCAGCCGACCTGTTCGCACTGGCCGGAGTCGGGCGGCGGTTCGGCGCCGGTGGGTTCGATCGTGATCGGCAGGGCCACCGCGTTGACGTAGCTGACGTTGTACCAGGGCGCCCCGGCATCGTTCGGGTCGAAGTTGAACTCGGCCAGGCCGGTCGGCTGCTCGCCCGTGGTGCAAGTGCCGGGTTCGGTCCCGCAGTCCCCCACGGCGCAGTGGAACGATTCGCCGGGCTCGCCGGAGCAGTCCTGGCGCGCGAAGAACTTGCCGCGCCAGTACTGCGGTTCGCCGGACTCCGGGACGGTGATCGTCGCCGATTCGCCGTCGGCCAGCACCGGCAGGTCGGTGAGCTGCTGCGAGCCGTCCGCGTTCACGTTGGCGCCGATCCACAGCGTCTCGCCGGAGCGGTTGGCGAACGTGATCGTGCGGTCGGCGGCCGACGTTCCCTGGGCCGTCGCCGCTCCTGCGCCGAACAGCAGCAGGAGTGCGACCGCGAGCAAGGACGCTGTTTTCCGCATGAGCCCTCTCGGAGTGGTCCGGGGATTTCGACCTCATCGTAGGACGCGCACGACCCGTCGATTCGCCTGAAGTTTTCCCGTATTTCGCGGCGACGACGACGTCGGAATTCATCCTTGCGGCGGTTTCGGCGAATGCGGACGCCGGTTTTCACCTTGGTCGCGGCGGGGTTTCCCGGGACTTCGCGCAACCACGTCCTCGGCGATCATGAGACGTTAGGATCGCGGCCATGTGGTCGTTGCCGTGGGCCGATGTGCTGGTGGGCGGGCAGGGGCGGTCATGGCGGACCGTTCCGCAGGAGCGATCGGTGCTCGTGGTGGTGCACACGGTGACCGCGGCGACCCGGCTGTTCGACGTGCTCGGGCTCTGGTCCGGCGATCACCGCGTGCAGACCGCCTTCACCTGCACTCGAACCAGTGCTTTCACCAGCGGGACGGAAGAATTCCTGCGGGAGCGGGGAATTGAGCCGATCCCGTGGGAACAGGCGGTGGAACGCGAATTCGACCTCGCCGTCGCCGCCAGCTACGGCGGCCCGCTGCACGCGCTCCGCGCACCGTTGATCATTCTTCCGCACGGAATGGGGTACAACAAGTTCGCGCCCGGCGACCGGCATCGGGAATCCGCTCGCAACCCCGTTTTCGGCCTCTCCGAATCCACCTTGGTGCACGACGGCCGTCTCGTTCCGTCCGTCGCGGTCCTGTCCCACGCCGAGCAGCGGGATCGGCTGCGGGAGTACTGCCCGGAAGCGCTCGACGTCGCGCTGATCGCCGGTGACCCGTGCTTCGACCGGATGCTGGCGAGCCGTCCGCTGCGCGAGACCTACCGGCAGCGGTTCGGCGCCGGCCCGGACCGGCGCGTCGTCGTGGTCTCCTCCACGTGGGGCGGGGAATCGCTGCTCGCCCGCTGCCCGTCGCTCGTCGCCCGGCTCGCCCGGCGCCTGCCGCTCGACGAGTACCGGATCGTCGTGGCGCTGCACCCGAACATCTGGTCCGCGCACACGCCGTGGCAGGTCCGCGGCTGGACCGACGAGTGGACGCGCGCCGGTGCCACCGTCCTGCCACCGCACGAGGGGTGGCGCGCGGCGCTGGTCGCCGCGGACGTCACCATCGGCGACCACGGCTCGGTCACCTTCTACTCGGCGGCGCTCGGCGTGCCGGTGCTGCTGGCCTCCGCTCCGGTGGAGGCCGTCGACGCCGTCTCCCCGATCGCCCGCTTCCTGCGCGCCGCGCCGCGGCTCGATCCGGACGGTGATCTGCCCGCCCAGCTAGAGTCGGCGATCTCCGCGCACGCGCCGGAGCGCTACGACTCCATCGTCGAGCACACCACCTCGGTCCCGGGCGAATCGGCGCGGCTGCTGCGATCCACCGTGTACGAGCGGCTCAAGCTCGACGAGCCGCTCTTCGAGGCCGAGACCACCGCCGTGCCCGTCCCGCCCGCGGCTCCGGCCGGGCCGAGCAGCCAAGTCGTCCATCTCGAAGTCCACCGGCACCGAGCCGTGGCGACGCGGCTGCCCGCCGAATCGCTGCGGGAGGCGCAGCGGCTGCCCGCCGACGCGGTGCTCGTCGCCACCACCTCCGAACCGACCCGCCGCTGGCTGGAGTGGGCCGAGATCCTGCTGCACGACGATCGCTGCGCCGATCCGCGGCAGTGGATCCGCGCCACGCTCGCCCGGCTGCCGACCGCGACGCTCGCGGTGACGCGCGACGAGGCGGGGCGCTGGGTGGTGGGCGGTCGCGACACGCCCCTCGTTCGCTTCACCGGCCCGGACGATCTCGGCCCGGTGTTCGCCGCCTTCGTGCACCACCGGATCGCATCGGCGGAGCAGAGCCTGCCCCCGTCGGTGACCTCCCGGCTCGGCAGGCGGGTCGCCTCCGCGCGGGTGGAGGTGGACTGAGCGCGGCGGCTCAGCCGCGCCGCTGCTCGGCGAGGACCTGTTCGGCCTGGTCGAGGAATCCCCAGGTGCGGTAGATCGACGCGGCGCGCTCGAAGTGCTCGCGCGCCTCGTCCGGGGCATCGGCGGCGACGGCGCGAGCGCCGAGCGCGTGGTGGATCTGGGCGATCTCGAAGTGGCGGTTCTCGCCGGTCATGTGCCGCAGCGCCGCGTGCAGATCGGCCTGCGCCTGCTCCGGGTGGCCCAGCTCCACCGCCCGGATTCCGCGCCACAGCAACGACTTGTGCTCGTTGTGCACGTCCGGTTCGGGCAGCGACCGGAACCCCTCGACGGCTTCGCCGAGCAGTGCCACGGCCGCGTCCGGGTGCTCCACCGAACCGAGGTGCATCTTCGCCAGGGACGTGCGGCGCTGGTCGTCGATCTCCGCGGCCAGTACGAGGTTGTGCCGCAGGAGTTCCCGCGACGCGTCCCGGTCGCCCTGCTCCCGGCGGGCGATGCCGAGCGATTCGACCGCCGTGGCCGCCAGTTCCGGGAGGTCCTGCTCGCGCGCGATCCGCTCGGCGCGGGCGAACAGTTCCGCGGCCTTGTCCCGTTCGCCGCGGTGCCGGAAGGCGAAACCCCGTTGCACGAGCGCGAGTCCGGCCGCGAACGGGTGCCCGTGGTCGTCGGCGACGGCGACGGCGTGCTCGTTGACGGCGTCCATGTCGTCGAGGTGCTTGGCCCGCTCGTGGAACGGCCACAGCGCCACCGCCAACCGGCACACCTCGGCGTCGCCGTCGTCGTGCAGCAGCCCGGCGACCGCGCGGAGGTTGGCGCGTTCGGCCTCCAGCCACGCCTCCGGTTCGGACACCGACCCGGTCAGATCCAAGTCCGGCCAGAGCCGTTCCAGCCAGCCGCGTTGCGGCATCACCGCGTTGCCCGCCGGAACGGCCGTGTCCACGTAGAACCGCAGGAACCGCGCTCGCACTGCGGGATCGGTGCCGAGCCGGCGCGCGTGGGCGCGCACCAGCCCGTCCACGAAGAACCGGCCCCGCGCGCCTTCCTGCACCAGACGTGCGTCCACCAGCCGGTCCAGGCCGTCGCGGACGTCGTCCTCGCTCGCTCCCAGCGCCGCGACGAACGCGGGCACGCCGACATCACCGGAGCCCGGGTGCAGGCCGAAGGCCGCGTAGAGCAGCCTGGTCTGCTCGTCGAGCCGGTCGACGGCGGTGTTGAGCACGGCGGTCACCGACAGGGACTCGTCGCGGGACAGCACGGCCAGGCGCCGGTCCTCGCGAGCCAGTTCCCGCACGAGCCGGTCGACGGAGCGCTGCGGCCGGTCCGCCAGCAGCGCTCCCGCCACGCACAGCGCCAGCGTGGACCCCTCGCACCGCTCCACGAGCGCGTCGACGTTCTCCGGTTCCGCTTCCGGTCGCGGGTCGTCGGCGGGCAGGATCCGCTTCAGCAGCAGCCGCGCGGATTCCGGGCTCAGCGGATCGAGCTCGACGTACGCCGCTTTCTCCCGCTGCCGCAACGCACCCAGCGGACCGGCCTCGGTGACCAGGACGACCGAGCGGCCCTCCCCCGGCAGGAACCAGCGGACCTGCGCGGCGGTGACCGCGTCGTCGACGACGACCACGACGTTCTTACCGGTGCTCCAGGAGCGGAAGAAGTTGGACCGGCCCTGCACCGTCGCGGGGATCTCCGACGCGGTGTAGCCGACGGCGATGAGGAAGTCGCGCAGCGCTTCGCTCTCCGCGCCGGATTCGCCGTCGGTTCCGGACAACCGCGCGTAGAACCGGCCCGCGAACTCGCCACCGTGGTCGGCGACCCAGCGGAACGCCGTCTCGCTCTTGCCGCCGCCGAGCGGGCCGCGGACCACGACGACCCGAGGTGCCGCGTCGCCGGATATCGCGAAGCGGACGGCTTCGGTGATCGCCCGGAGCTGGCGCTCGTTGTTGGTGTAGGACCGGGTCGGCTGCGGCACCTGCCTGGGCGGGTGCTCGGCGGGCCGGGACGGGGCGTAGAAGTGGATGCCGCCCTCGACGTGCCCGGCCTGCGCGACCGCGTGGGCCGATCCGTCGAAGCTGTTGCCGGTCACCGTCGATCCCCCTGGCGTCCGAAGATCACCGGGGCCACCCTAGCGCGAGGTGACCGTCCGCGACCACGACATCACCGAACCCGCCCCGCCGGTGCCGGCACGTCCGTCGAACCGGTCCGCGTTCGGCGGCGGCGTCGGGCCACCGAGGCTGGACGGCGTCGAGCGCGAAGTGGTTCTCTCGACGCGAGAACCGTCCGGACCGCACGGGGAGGGCTCATGACCCACCGGCCGGAATCGCCGTCGAGCGCCGTACCCGGGCACCTCACGCAGGAGCGGCTGGAGATCCGGCTCCGGATCATCTCGGACGAACTGCCGGGCAAGACCTCATGACCACGACGGAGGTAGCAGGATGACCCGCGACGCGGTGATCGTCGAACCGGTCCGCACGCCGGTGGGGCGCTACGGCGGGGTGTTCTCCCGGATTCCGGCGGCGGAACTCGCCTCGACCGCGATCCGGGCGGTCCTGGACCGCAGCGGGGTGCCCGCCGAGCAGGTCGACGACGTCCTGTTCGGCCAGTGCTATCCGAACGGGGAGGCTCCGGCGATCGGCCGCGTCGCCGCGCTCAACGCGGGACTTCCCGTCGAGGTGCCCGGCATGCAGGTCGATCGCCGCTGCGGATCGGGATTGCAGGCCGTGCTCGACGCGGCGATGCGGGTGCAGACCGGGGTCGCCGACGTCGTGCTCGCGGGCGGCGCGGAGAGCATGAGCCTGGTCGAGTTCTACTCCGACCAGATGCGCTGGGGCGTGCGCGGCGGCGGGATCGAACTGCACGACCGGCTCGTCCGGGCCCGGCTCACCGCCGGAGGCGAGCACCACCCGGTGCCGGGCGGGATGCTCGAAACGGCCGAGAACCTGCGCCGGGAGCACACGATCCCGCGCGCGGAGCAGGACCGGCTGGCCCTGCGGTCGCACCGGCGGGCCGTGGCCGCGATCGACGACGGCCGCTTCGCCGAGGAGATCGTGCCGGTCACCGTCCCCGGCAAGCGCGGACAGGGCGACGCCCTCGTCGACCGCGACGAGCATCCCCGCGCCGACGCGTCGGAAGAATCCCTGGCAGCGCTGCGGCCGGTGCTGCGCGCGCAGGACCCCGAGGCCACCGTCACCGCGGGCAACGCCAGCGGGCAGAACGACGGCGCCGCCGCGTGCCTGGTGATGAGCCGCGCGAAGGCCGACGAGCTCGGGCTCACGCCGATGGCGCGGCTGGTGTCGTGGGGCGTGGCCGGGGTCGCGCCGCGCACGATGGGCATCGGGCCGGTGCCCGCCACCGCGAAGGCGCTGGCGCGGGCGGGGCTGGCGCTCGCCGACCTGGACCTGATCGAGCTCAACGAGGCGTTCGCGGCGCAAGTGCTCGCCTGCACCCGCGAATGGGAGTTCGGCGACGGCGACTTCGACCGCCTCAACGTCAACGGTTCCGGTATCTCCCTCGGCCACCCGGTGGGCGCGACCGGGGTGCGGCTCCTGACGACGCTGCTGCACGAGATGCGCCGCCGCGAGAGCCGCTACGGCTTGGAGACCATGTGCATCGGCGGCGGCCAGGGCCTGGCCGCGATCTTCGAGCGGATCTCATGAGCCCGCTGGAGGGCGTGCGGATCGTCGAGTGCGCGAGCTTCGTCGCCGGGCCCTCGGCCTGCCTCGCGCTCGGCCAGCTCGGCGCGGACGTGATCAAGGTCGATCCGCTCGGCGGAGCCGCCGACCAGCACCGCTGGCCGCTGGCCCCGAGCGGGCGCAGCCTCTACTGGACCGCGCTGAACAAGGGCAAGCGGTCGCTGGCGGTGGACCTGCGCTCGGACGAGGGCAAGGAGCTCGTGACCGCGCTGATCACCGCGCCCGGCCCGGAATCCGGCGTGCTCGTGAACAACAGCGTCGGTCGCCGGTGGCTCGCGCACGAGGTGCTGACCGCCCGGCGCCCCGACCTGATCCACCTGCGGGTGCAAGGACATCCCGACGGCAGACCCGCCGTGGACTACACGGTCAACGCCGAAGTGGGCGTGCCCGGCATCACCGGCGACGAGCAGGGTGCGGCGCCGGTCAACCACGTGCTGCCCGCCTGGGACCTGATCACCGGCATGACGGCGGCGACCGGGGTGCTGGCCGCGCTGCGCGAGCGCGCGGCGACCGGCCGCGGCTCCTGCGTCGAACTGGCGCTGGCGGACGTCGCCACGGCCGGGGTCGCCAACCTCGGCTGGCTCGCCGAAGCGGAGCTGCGCGGCGGCGACCGGCCCCGCCACGGCAACCACGTCTACGGCAGCTTCGGCGTGGACTTCGAGACCGCCGACCACCAGCGCGTCATGGTCGTCGCGCTCACCGGGGGCCAGTGGACGGCGCTGCAGGAGGCGACCGGCACGACGGACGTGTTCGCGGCCCTGTCGGAACCGCTCGGCGCGGACCTCGACCAGGAGGCCGACCGCTACCGGCTGCGCGAGACCATCGCCGCGATCCTGCGGCCCTGGTTCGCGGCGCGGACCTTGGCGCAGGTCCGGGAGCGCTTCGACGCCGGGCGGGTGCTGTGGAGCCGCTACCGGGGCATGGCCGACGTCGTCGCCGAACACCGCGCGTCCACAGCGGAAACGGTGCTGACCTCCGTCGACCAGCCCGAGATCGGGCCGTCGGTCGCCGCGCGCTCCCCGCTGCGGTGGGGCGGCGAGTACGACGGCGCCTCCCCCGCGCCGCGCTTGGGCGAGCACACCGACGACGTGCTCACCGAAGTGCTCGGCTTGAGCCCGGCGGAACTGGGCGGGCTGCACGACCGCGGCGTCATCGCGGGAACCGGCTGACCGACGTCGCGGTCCTACATCGTGAACGGTGTGAAAAAAGAGGGCGCAAAATCTTGATCGGTTCCAGACTGCCGATCAGAATGCTGCACGTGCCCAGGACGACCGCGGACTTCGAGCGGATGCTGCGCGAGGCGGATCTGCGCGTGACCCGCCCGCGCACCGCCGTGCTGACCGCGGTGCACGAACACCCCCACGCCGGCACCGATTCCATCCTCGAAGCGGTGCGCGAACGGCTCCCGAAGGTCTCGCACCAAGCCGTCTACGACGTGCTGCGCGCACTGACGGGAGCGGGGCTGCTGCGCCGGATCCAGCCGATGGGTTCGGTGGCCCGCTACGAGGCGCGCGTCGGCGACAACCACCACCACGTGGTGTGCCGATCGTGCGGAGTGATCGCCGACGTCGACTGCGCGACGGGCGCGGCTCCCTGCTTGAGCGCCTCCGATGGTCACGGCTTCGCCATCGACGAAGCCGAAGTCATCTACTGGGGAACCTGTCCCACCTGCACTACCTCTGATCCCGAACAACGCACTGATCCCGAAAGGACTCCCGGTGACCGACAGCCCTGACACCGAGACCGGTGGTTGCCCCGTCGCGCACGGCGGCCGCATCCCCCACCCCACCCAGGGGAACGGCAACGACACTTGGTGGCCGAACCGGCTGAACCTGAAGCTGCTGGCGAAGAATCCCGCGGTCGCCGACCCGCTGGGCGAGGACTTCGACTACGCCGCCGAGTTCAAGACCCTGGACCTGCCCGCGGTGAAGCGCGACGTCCTCGACGTCCTCACCACCTCGCAGGACTGGTGGCCCGCCGACTTCGGGCACTACGGCCCGCTGATGATCCGGATGGCGTGGCACAGCGCCGGCACCTACCGGGTCAGCGACGGCCGCGGCGGCGCCGGATCCGGGCAGCAGCGGTTCGCGCCGCTCAACAGCTGGCCGGACAACGTCAGCCTGGACAAGGCCCGCCGCCTGCTGTGGCCGGTCAAGCAGAAGTACGGCCGCAAGCTGTCCTGGGCGGACCTGCTGGTGCTCGCGGGCAACGTGGCGCTGGAGTCGATGGGCTTCGAGACCTTCGGCTTCGCCGGTGGCCGCGTCGACGGCTGGGAACCCGAGGACGACGTGTACTGGGGCTCCGAGACGACCTGGCTCGGCAGCGACCAGCGCATCTCCGGCGGTGAGCAGCGCAATCTGGAGCAGCCGCTGGGCGCGACCCACATGGGCCTGATCTACGTCAACCCGGAAGGCCCGGAGGGCAAGCCGGACCCGGTGGCCGCCGCGCGCGACATCCGCGAGACGTTCGGCCGGATGGCGATGAACGACGAGGAGACCGTCGCCCTCATCGCCGGCGGGCACACCTTCGGCAAGACCCACGGTGCCGCCCCGGACTCCAACCTCGGCCCGAACCCGGAGGCCGCGCCGCTGGAAGCGCAGGGCCTCGGCTGGTCCAACGCCCACGGCACCGGCAAGGGCGCCGACACCATCACCAGCGGCCTGGAGGTCACCTGGACCTCCACGCCGACGCAGTGGGGCAACGGCTTCTTCGAGAACCTCTTCGGCTACGAGTGGGAGCTCTACCAGGGCCCCGGCGGCGGCTGGCAGTGGAAGCCGAAGGACGGTGCCGGTGACGGCACGGTGCCCGACGCCCACGACTCGGCGAACAAGATCGCGCCGAACATGCTCACCACCGACCTGTCGCTCAAGCTCGACCCGATCTACGAGCCGATCTCGCGGCGGTTCTGGGAGAACCCGGCGGAGTTCGCGGACGCGTTCGCCCGCGCCTGGTTCAAGCTGACCCACCGCGACATGGGCCCCGTCGACCGCTACGTCGGCCCCGAGGTCCCGTCCGAAGAGCTGATCTGGCAGGACCCGATCCCCAAGCCGGACCACGAGCTCATCGGCGACGCCGAGATCGCGGCGCTGAAGGCGGACATCGCCGCCTCCGGGCTCACCGTGCGCCAGCTCGTCTCCACGGCGTGGGCCTCGGCGTCCACGTTCCGCGGCAGCGACAAGCGCGGCGGCGCCAACGGTGGCCGCATCCGCCTCGAACCGCAGCGCAGCTGGGAGGTCAACGAGCCGGAGGCGCTCGCGACCGTCATCACCGCGCTGGAGGGCATTCAGGAGTCGTTCAACGCCGGGTCCGGCGCCAAGAAGGTCTCTTTCGCCGACCTGGTCGTGCTGGCAGGCGGCGTCGGTGTCGAGCGGGCCGCGAAGGCCGCCGGATTCGACATCGCGGTCCCGTTCACGCCGGGCCGCGGCGACGCCACCGCCGAGCAGACCGACGCCGAGTCGTTCTCGCACCTCGAACCGGCCACCGACGGGTTCCGCAACTACGCGGGCAAGGGCTCGACGCTGCCCGCCGAGTACCAGCTCATCGACCGGGCGAACCTGCTCACCCTGAGCACGCCGGAGCTGACCGTCCTCGTCGGCGGCCTGCGGGTGCTCGACGTGAACCACGAGCAGTCGCAGCAGGGCGTGCTCACCGACCGGCCGGGCACGCTCACGAACGACTTCTTCGTCAACCTGCTCGACCTGGGCACGACGTGGAAGCCCGCCGACGAGTCCTCGACGACGTTCGAAGGCACCGACGGCTCCGGCAAGGCCATCACCGGCAGCCGCGTCGACCTGGTGTTCGGCTCGAACTCCGAGCTGCGGGCCGTCGCCGAGGTCTACGCCGCCGCCGACGCCCAGGAGAAGTTCGTCGGCGACTTCGTCAAGGCCTGGACCAAGGTCATGAACCTGGACCGGTTCGATGTTGCCTGAATCTGGGCTCGGGTTGCTCTGGTAGTCGGGTAGCGGAACCTCAGCGGGCTTCTCGCTGCGGGATCTTTTTCCCAAGTGGCTCCGCCACGAGGGAAAAAGCCGTCCTAGGGTGGCGGCAGCGGACGACCCGATGCGCGAAGAGCGTCTGGTGCGAT